>JADJYT010000004.1:300000-399335 GCA_016719635.1 Sphingobacteriales bacterium
CCGAAGTTTGCTAAAGTGATGAAATGGCTGAAAGCCAATATTCCGGAGGAGGAGGGAATCTGCCTGATTCATAATGATTTTCGTTTTGACAATGTGATTTTAGATGCGGAAAACCCGATGAAGATTATCGGCGTACTGGATTGGGAAATGGCCACCATCGGAGACCCTATGATGGATTTGGGAAATACACTGGCCTATTGGGTGCAGGCAGATGATGATTTCATGGCAAAGTCAACCAGACGACAACCTACCAATGCGGAAGGCATGCTGACCAGAAAAGAAGTCATCCGGTATTATTGCGATAAAATGGGGTTTGAACCAAAACAATTTACCTTTTATGAAGTGTACGGATTGTTTAGACTGGCCGTTATTGCACAGCAGATCTATTACCGCTATTACCATAAACAGACACGGAATAAAGAATTTAAAAAATTCTGGATACTCATTCATTACCTCAACTGGCGATGCAAGAAAGCAATTAATCAATCAATTAGCTAATTAGCTAATTATCAAATTAACTATGGCAACAATCTATTTAATACGTCACGGACAGGCACAATTCGGCATGGAAGAATACGACGCGCTTTCACCCACCGGCATCGAACAGGCAACATTACTCGGAGCAAGTCTGCTGCAACGCAATGTCATTCCGACAAAAATTATTTCCGGTGCTATGAAACGCCATCAACAGACGATGCAGTATTGTTTAGAGAAAATGAATTTGTCTGATGTAGAAAGAATAACCAACGATGACTGGAACGAATTTGACCATCGCGATATCATTGCAAAATACGAGCCGCGTTATGCCGATTTAAATGAACTGAAGAAGGATATTCTTCTGGATAAAAGTCCGAAAGAAAAGATTA
Source organism: Sphingobacteriales bacterium (assembly GCA_016719635.1). Lineage (NCBI taxonomy): Bacteria > Pseudomonadati > Bacteroidota > Sphingobacteriia > Sphingobacteriales > Sphingobacteriales bacterium. Next base: position 300,867 of record JADJYT010000004.1, read on the forward strand.
CGGAAGTACTCATTGGTGCTGTCAGCCGTTGGACCGGCGGACAGCACCAGGACTACAACGAAAGTTGGATAACATTTTGCGAACGTGTAAGAAACGGCTTGCAAAAAATAGAAAGCGAAACGCAAAAAGACGATGTAGTTTTTGTATTCAGTTCCGGTGGCAGCATATCCGTTATTCTTCAAAAGATCCTGGATTTATCCGTGCAGAAAACGTTTGAACTCCAGTTGAATATTGCCAACTGTTCGATTACAAAACTCAAGACGTCATCGCTTGGTTTACGATTGCTCGCCTTTTCCGACCATGCTCATTTTGAAGGTGATCATGCCAATTGGCTGACGTATAAGTAACTGAAATGAAGGTTCTTAAGTTTCGTATAGATAATTATCCAACGTTAAATTCCAATGCAAGCATTGTTTTTTATAAATTAAATCCTACTTTTACCAAACGAGCGTTTGGTTAGCATCTTGAAAAGTAAAACTACCAAACCGCAGAAGAGTTAGGGTTATGATTTTTGCAGTGATAGAAGTAAAATCAACGAAGCTAAGCAATCAGCATTTGCGTTGATTTTATCTTCGGTTTCTTTCGAAATGCAATAGAGAAAGAAAATCACCTTAAAAATCATAAATGCTTTTTGGTTACTTTTTGGCATCAAAAAGTGAAAAAAAACGAGGGCATTATTAATTAAAATCTTAAATACTTAAAAATGGCAGAAGCTTATATCTACGACTGCGTGCGGACACCACGCGGCAAAGGCAAAAAAAACGGTGCATTACATGAAGTCACACCCACTGAATTGCTGGCACAAATGCTGAAAGCAATTCAAAAAAGAAATAACCTCGATACGTCTTTAGTGGAAGACGTGATCATTGGTTGTGTAACGCCTATCGGTGATCAGGGCGGTAACATCGCAAAGACAGCCGTGATGATGGCTGATTATTCGGATTCGGTTCCGGGTTTTCAGCTGAACCGTTTCTGCGCGTCCGGTCTGGAAGCCGTGAATCTGGCTGCGATGAAAGTACGCTCCGGCTGGCAGGACCTGATCATTGCAGGCGGTGTGGAATCGATGAGCCGTGTGCCCATGGGCTACGATGGCGGTGCATGGGTACTGGATATGCGCGTGAACAGTCATACGCATTTCATACCGCAAGGTATCAGCGCTGACTTGATTGCTACGCTGGAAGGTTTCAGCAGGGAAGATTGTGACAACTATGCCTTGCGTTCGCAAAAACTGGCAGGTATCGCCAAGGCGGAAGGCCGTTTCAAAAAATCCATCGTACCTGTAACAGATATTAACGGACTAACGGTTTTAGCGGAAGATGAATTCAATCGTCCGGATACGACATTGGAAGGTTTATTGTCTTTAGCACCGTCTTTCCAGATGATGGGTGAAATGGGCTTTGATTCCGTGGCATTGCAAAAATATACGACATTGGAAAAAATCAATCATATCCATACACCGGGCAACTCTTCCGGAATTGTGGATGGTGCCAGCCTGGTGTTGATTGGTTCCAAAGAAATCGGAGAAAAATTAGGATTGAAACCAAGAGCGATTATCCGTTCGGTAGCCGTTACGTCAACAGAACCTACCATCATGCTTACAGGTCCCGGCCCGGCTTCGCATCTGGCCCTGAAAAAAGCAGGTATGACCATCAGCGATATTGACTTGGTGGAAATGAATGAAGCGTTTGCCTCCGCGGTATTGCGTTTGCAAAAAGACCTGAACGTGCCGGATGAAAAACTGAACGTAAATGGCGGAGCGATTGCATTAGGCCATCCACTGGGTGCTACGGGTGCCATGATTCTGGGAACATTGGTAGACGAGCTGGAACGTACCGGAAAATCTACCGGTTTGGCTACACTTTGTGTGGGCGGAGGAATGGGAATTGCGACGATAGTGGAAAGAGTATAGGTTGCTGAATGATGATAAACACAAAACATAATTTTCAGAAATACTTTTTAAAAAGTAGTGGTGTGTTTATTTTCATTTTTTTCACTACGGCCTGTTCCAAAGAATCCAATACTGTTGTCCCTGCTGAACTGCTCTACGCTACCCGCGGAAACAACCCGGGCATCTACGACCAGAGCGGCAGATTTGTGATTCTAAGGGGTGTCAACTATAATTCATTAGGCGATTACTGGCAGGGCAATCCGGCTTACCCTACTGTAAAGAAATACGATGCAAATGATTTTAAGGAAATGGCAAGGTTTGGTATGAATTGTGTTCGGCTGGTGCTGAGCTGGAGTGCCCTGGAACCTCAGCGCGGTGTTTACAATTATGCCTATATCGACAGTATCAGAATGGCTATTGAAGATGCCGCCAAATACAACATTTACATTGTGCTCGATATGCATCAGGATGCGTGGGGCAAATATATCGTAACACCGAAGAATGTAAGCTGCGAATTTCCGAATAAGGGATGGGATGGCGCACCGGCCTGGGCAACCCTGACTGACAATATGAGTACCTGCATGTCTTCGGATTTCAGAGAGTCACCGCCGGCAGTTTACCATGCCTTTCACAACCTGTGGTTTAATACAAATGGTATTGCGGATGATTTTGCCAGTATGTGGAAAGAACTGGTGAAGCATACATGCGGCTATAAAAATGTGGCAGGATATGATTTGTTCAATGAGCCGGGATTGGGTGACGGCCCTTTGAATCTGGAATTCGACCGATATTCCGGTGTCTTGTCTAAAACCATTAATTCCATACGTGCCGGAGAGAAAGAAGCCGGCGGCTATGAACATATCATCATTTTTGAACACACCATTACCTGGAAAGGTGAAAAAATTCCCTTTACTCCGAGATTTGATTTCACCGCAGATAACAATATCGTTTTTTCGGCACATAATTATTTCAAAGATCAGCCGGAAACCATATTGTCATTGGAGCAAGGTATGGAATTGTTTGCAGTACTTTCCAAATTCTATCAGACGGCATTTTTCTGCGGAGAGTGGCTCTACTATGAAAGGGAATACCTGAACCGGTTTGCGGCATTTGAAGATGCGCATTTTTGGAGCGATACGTTCTGGCAGTGGGCAGCCCCTCCGGGCGATCCGCATCATGTCAGTTGGGATGGCATACCCGGAAATATGAAAACCACCCTGTTTATCGAAACGGACGCAAATGCCAATTCTACGGGCGTTTACAATGAACCAGCAGCTAAGGTCATCAGCCGTGCTTATCCAAGAGCTATACAAGGTAAGCCATTGTCACTTTCTTCCAATCCGGATAACGGGGAATTTCATTTAGCGGCAAAGACAGAAACTGTTGGCATAACGACACTCTGGATAAATGACAGATTTGGTGAGCCGGTAATAAATGGCACAAACGCTACCGTGAATCATATCGAAAAAGTACCCGGTGGATATCTAGCAGATTTGATTGTAAACAATCATTATACGATTGATGTAACGCATTAAGTAACTTTTAAAATTAAAAACTTCAAAGGAAGACAGAAATTACTTGTAAGTATGATGTTAAGCAATAAACCAATATTATATGTACTGTGTATTATGCTTTTTTCTTGTCAAAAGCAGCAGGATACTATAGTCTCTGATAATGAAGATTTATCGGAAGCATTTGGTATGGCTGTACCGCATCTGGCACATGGCCGCCTTGTTGATGCAGTTGCACGATATAATATGGGGGTTCGCTGGATAAGACGGGATATTACCTGGGAGAATATTGAAAAAAGCAGAGGCATATTTGATTTTAGTGAAATTGATACAGTCGTAAATCGGGATAATGGGAGCGGAACGAACGTTTTAGGTATTTTGGATTACAGTAATCTGCTATACATTAAGAATTCGAATGCGACTACCAGCTATCCTCCGGATACTTTAGAGTATTTTGGAAATTATGTAACACAAACGGTGACACATTTTAAAGGTCGTATCAATGTCTGGGAGATATGGAATGAACCGAATGGACCGACATTTTGGAAACCACAGCCAAATCCACGTGAATTTGGAAAATTAGTTTTAGAAGCTGCGCAAAAAATAAAAGCAGCTGACCATTCCGCAAAGATTATGCTGGGCGGCATGGTGGGAAACTCAGACCCCGTTTTTTTTTCGCTTCGCCCATGGGGATTTTTAGAAGATTTACTACACATATATCCGGATATTGTAAAATACATTGATATATACGCTATACATCCGTATACGCTATTACAATCTCCTTCTCCTGAAGATGGTACATTTCTGATAAAAATCGGATACATCGATATGCTTAAAAACTTTAAATCAGTATTGAGTAAATATGGTGCGGGAACTAAAGAAATATGGGCTACCGAGTTAGGATGGCACACTGCTGTACAGGCACCAATCTTTAAAGGAGTTTCAGAAAACCTACAGGGCGCTTATATGGTCAGAGCATGTGTTCTGGCACTCTCTCTGGGAATGCAAAAAGTATTTCCATATACTTATTGTGACGGTGAAGGTGATTTAACGCAAAGTGAAGCGCATTTCGGAATGTTTTATTATAAACCCCATCCGGCGGTAAATGAGCCTTATTTGCCGAAGCCTGCTTACTTTGCCTATAAAACCATGTTTGAGCAATTAAGCGCCACACATTTCATTGAAGATTTACGCATGGAAATGAATTTATCCAGTCAGATATATGCGTATAAATTTGATAATGTCATAGTCGCCTGGACGACTGCTTCATCAGGAAAGTCCATACAGTTAAAGAATATTCCGGTACAAGTGATCCAGATGGACGGTACAAAGTCTGTTCCCGTTACTGCTGATATATCCTTAAGTCAATACCCTTGTTATATAAAAATATGAGTAAATAATTGTTAATATAAATAAATTTAAAACACAGTAATATGTTTCACTACGAAAAAGACAACGACAACATCGTCACCGTAAGGATGGATATGCAAGGCAGAAGTGCTAATGTCATCAACGAAGAATTCGGTAAGCTTTGGTTGGAAACCATCGACCGATTGGAAAAAGAAAAAGCGGAAATTGCAGGCGTGGTACTGACCTCTGCGAAATCAACCTTCTTTGCCGGAGCGGATATCGACAATCTCTACAAACAAACCGATGCACAATTGATTTTTGACATGTGCGAAGGCCTGAAAAAACAATTGCGCCGACTGGAATCCTTAGGAAAACCGGTCGTTGCAGCCCTCAACGGGGCGGCACTCGGCGGCGGTCTGGAAATCGCGCTGGCGTGCCATTATCGCGTAGCACTTAACAATCCGAAAGCGCAATTCGGCTTGCCGGAAGTGGGCCTGGGCCTATTGCCCGGCGGCGGCGGCATCGTGCGATTGACACGTATGATAGGCTTACAGCCTGCATTGCCTTTACTATCAGAAGGTAAACGTTTAAAAGTGAAAGAAGCATTGAGCAACGGTCTTATCAACGAGATTGCGGAAACAGCGGAAGATATGATGGCGAAAGCAAAAGCATGGATTAAAGCGAATCCGAAAGCGATGAATCCTTGGGATGATAAAGGCTTCAAATTTCCGGGTGGTGATGCGCGCAACCCAAAAGTGGCGAGCATGATTCCGATTGTTCCGGCCATGACCAAGAAAAAAACATGGGGCAATTATCCGGCTGTGGAAGCCATCATCAACACGGCGGTAGAAGGCTCCGTGGTGGATTTTGAAACGGCTTGCAGAATTGAATCCCGTTACTTCACGTCGCTGGCGGTAGGACAGGTGTCTAAAAACATGATTACCGCTTTCTGGTACAACCTGAATGCGATTAATGCAGGCGGCTCACGACCAAAAGGCTTTGATAAATACAGCACGAAAAAAGTGGGCGTATTGGGTGCCGGTATGATGGGAGCCGGGATTGCGTATGTGTCTGCGATATCAGGAATGGAAGTCGTGCTGAAAGACGTAAGTGTGGAAGCGGCGGAAAAAGGAAAAGCATATTCGGAAGGCTTGCTGAAGAAGCGTGTTTCCAAAGGTAAAATGACCAAAGAAAAATGGAAGAAGTGCTGTCTAAAATAAAGGCGACAGACAGTGCTGCGGATATGGAAGGCTGCGATCTGATTATCGAAGCGGTATTTGAAGACAGAGCACTGAAAGCGAAAGTGACGCAGGAAGTGGAAGCGGTGATGTTGCCGGAAGGAACCTTCGCATCCAATACTTCAACCTTACCAATTACCGGTTTGGCGCAGGCATCTGCACGGCCAAAACAATTCATCGGTCTGCATTTCTTTTCACCGGTAGACAAAATGCCATTAGTAGAAATTATCTGTGGCGCGGAAACCGATGACGCTACGTTGGCTAAAGCATTCGACTATGTATTGCAAATCAAGAAAACACCGATTGTGGTAAATGATTCACGTGGTTTCTATACGTCTCGAGTATTCTCTACCTATGTGATGGAAGGCATCGCCATGCTGGGCGAAGGTCAACATCCTAAATCGATTGAAAATGCCGGTATGAAAGCCGGTATGCCGGTAGGACCTTTGGCACTGACGGACGAAGTGAGCATGAAGCTGATGGATCATATCCGCAAACAAACGGAAAAAGACCTGGCAGCAGAAGGGAAGACCGTACCGACACATCCCGGATTTGCCGTATGCGAAAAACTGCTGGCAGTAAACCGACCGGGCAAAGCGGCAGGTGCAGGTTTCTATGAATATCCGCAGGGCGGCACCAAATATCTGTGGCCGGAACTGACCAATATGTTCCCTCAGAAAGAACCGTTACCACAACAGGAAATGGTGGACAGAATGCTGATCGTTCAGGCGCTGGATACGGTTCGTTGTGTGGAAGAAGGCGTGTTGCGTTCGGTAGCGGATGCCAACATCGGCTCCATCTTCGGCTGGGGTTTCTCACCGTTCAACGGCGGAACACTGCAGTTCATCAACGGCTACGGCCTGAATAAATTGATTGCACGAGCGAAAGAACTGGAAGCCAGATACGGCGAACGTTTTTCTGTTCCGAAATTACTGCAGGACAAAGCCGATAAGGACGAGTTGTTTGTGGATTAACGATCACCTTGTGTCAATCGTGGCACAAACATACCTAATCAATATCACACACCATCAAGGTTTAAAAAACCTTGATGGTGTGTCATTTTGTATTTGAAAACATTCTGATAGATTTGTAGGATAGTTTTATGAAATGAAAAATAAAAAGCTTGAAGCATTTATCTATTTTCTCCTGGCAATTCTATTTGCAGGCTTTGCTTATTTTATCTTTGAAGAATTTAGACCGGTCGGGAATGTATCCGAATTTTCGCAATTCAATACATTAAGCTGGATTGGGCATCGCATTGGGAAAATACCCATTGTGATGCTTATTTTGGTGCTGTCGGTTTTTTATTTTTACAAGAGCATCCGATTTTTTCGGAATATATAATATTTGTATTTCCTTTCCAGACAGAATCTGATGTAAGGACGCTGCGTATCGGTAAGGAATAGGCAGAACTTTATTTTACCTGAGTATATTGACAATTTACTCAAATAGTTATACATTACGATAACCATGAAATTATGAAAGTATCGAAATGGATATTGTGCAGTTTTATTTTGATAAACAATATCCTTTTGTTTTCACAAAATGCAGGTTTTGATATCGGAATTCATTATCCCATCTCTACCAAATCTGATAAAAATAATTTTCCGTTTTCGGCAGGACCCACTGTTTTTAATACAATCATATCCAATACCGTTCTATCCAATTCATTAACAAGCGCTTTGCAGATTGCGGATGTTGTTTCTGTTGATAATCAGCAGAATGTCAGAGTGGCTAATTTCCCCGGTGTTCACCTGGGAGGCTCCTATACCTTTAGCAATAAAATCCGCATAAAACTCAGTACAAATTTCTATACGGGAAACAGAAGCGGTAAAAATGATTTCATTTTCATAAAACAACTGCAGACAAAAGCAGATACATTGCCCATTTCATTCAGGCAGAAGCAGTTTTCAATTGGCCTGCATCCGCAGGTATCATATATTTTCTGTAATAAGAAAGTTCATCCGTATCTGGGCGCTGGATTTTCCTGGCTGTATCGTATTTATAAGCCACTTGAATATGAGCTGGCGGGTATCGGTTTTTCTGATAATACAACTACCAGACAGCATGGTGTTGGAATCAATGCAGATTTTGGTGTAGAATTTAATGCGTACAAACATATCAATGTAGATATTGGGATGAGTTATCAGGGTATACAGTTTATTAAGCGTAATTTTGTTTCCATCCCTTCTGTCTACGCCACGCTGTCTGTGGTATTTCCGAGTACTAAAAGTAATACTGCTGCCAACACGAATATTACTGTTCCGCCTGAAAATTTATCATACTACCATTCTATGGATCCGGATTCTGTTTCCTATTGGTATCCTGTTCCTTTGTTCGATGTCCCTCCGCCGGGAGATATATGTATGTCGGATGGTATGGATATCCGGGAAAAAATAGATAAACTCATCGAGTTACTGAATAAACTGAAGGAATTGGGTGATAAAACACAGGAGGAGCTGGAGGAAAATGATTTATATGGTGAAGTGCAGGCGCTGAAATCGATACTGGAATTATTGGAATTATTAGAGAATTACGATAAGATTGACAGCACGATGCTCAATGCCATGACAGAATTTATGTTGTGCAACAGCAAACCGCTGCGCGACCAGATTTCCAGTAAAAAGGATGTCGTGAGCAATGTTATCCTGCCGTTGAAATTATTGAAGACGATTATTGGAGCCAAGATGATGGACAAATCATTATCCAAAGCGGAAAGAGACAAACTAAAAAAAGCTTTTAAATACCTGAAAGAAAAGATCGAACAGATAGAAAAGGCGGTTGAAAAAGGCGAAAGCCTCGACAAGATTCTGGAGTATTACGACAAGATAAAATCGGACATCAACTGGCCGTCGGATTTGCTGAAGTCACTGCTGGAAAGCGCCATGAAAGAATTGCAGAAGGCGATAAAAGATAAGGCTAAAGAGGCATTTAAAAAGGAACTGCAGTCTATACTGGCAAAGATACTGGGGAATGCCAATGCCGCAAAAGCAGCAATTTCAATTGGAAAAGATGTGGTGGATTTAATTGATGCCTGGGATAAACTGAATAAATTAAAAGATACGGATGCCAAATGGAATGACGGATTGATAAAAATTATTGACCTTGCTAAAAAAGGAAAAATGTACCCTGAAGGGGTGGATTGTGTGTGGTGGAATGTAGAAAGTGATGAAATAGGAAAAGTGGTTATTACAGCTCACATGAAATGCTGGTGTCCTAAGAAAGATGGAAAACCCGGAGAAGGTGAATGGAAAGACACGCCCGTGGATTTAGTTGACAGTAAAGGGAAAACTACAAGAAAGATTACGATAGAGAACCCGGAAAGTAATGGTAAAGCAGACTTGAAAGTAAAATCACCTCCAAAATCAGAACGGGCATGCGGCGGAGACAATTGTATCATTTTTATAGACGTGGAAATTTACAATAAGGATGGAAAATTAATTTCCAGCGGCAGCATGGTGGCCGGTGTGCCGTCTGATTAATACTAGCTGCTTTAAATAGGCACGATCGATTTTAATAATAAGATTCTATTTCCCCTGCAGGCTCTCTCGCAGGTAATCTTTGTAAGGCATGATGGATAAAAGAAAAATAGAATTCGCCTGAAAGAACGGAATCCGCTAAAACTACAACCCGTTGATGGAGTCCACAACGGCTTTAGCATCACCGATTTCGTAAAAATCAACACCAAGAAAATTTACAAAATGGCTGTTGGCGGCAGAACATTCCTGTACGCGCTTGCCGACTACTCCTCTGGCATTTGCCTTTGGTGCGAGCGACTTATCAGGTAGCCCGAGCACATTCCCCAACCAGTGATTAATCAGGTATAATTCCCTGGTGCCGCTTCCGCCACGGTTCACGGCGCAGTCAAATTCACTGAGTTCCTTATAGGAATATTTGGTATCAAAGACAGTTGACCACGCGTGCATCAGATACGGTATATTAGGAAGTTTGTCGCTTTCGGCAAATAATACCAGCCGCTGGTTACTGTCTGTCATGGTCTGTAAGGTGGGCCATGTTCCGTTGTAGGTAAACGTAAACTTATCCAGGCCAATGCTGTCAATGGCTGTTTGCAGTTGTACATTGCTTCCGTTGTTTTCAAAAATAATGGAAATGACGGCTTTCGGATTTTCTGACAGGAAGTCCTTAATTTCCTGCAGTACGTCCACCAGTTTTTGTTGGCCGACAATGGGCGTTCCGTGATACGTTAATGCGACACCATTGTTGCCATCATAAGTGTCGATCATCAGGCCACGCACACCGTTCTTTAGCTGATTGGTAATGGAATGCGTCTGGTTAGGGATGGTAAAGCCTTTTTCAGTATTATTCATGGCATTATGCGTCATCATAAAGCAAACCTCATTGTATCTCTTTGATAACAGTAATTCATCCGAAGTCAGGGGTATGCTTGTTTCTTCACAGGAAAAGAGGGCTATGGTAAGGCAAAATAATAAACCAATAAACGTATAGTTGCCATTTTGTTTCATATATCTGTATAATTTAAGCAAAATGTAAAATTACGCCTTTGCACATTAATATTTGATACTTTTTTAGTAATATTAGTATCGGATTTAATATGGCAAAAGGTAAACCATCTATTATCAGTAAAATTTTTAATGATCCTACCATGGAGGAATATGTGAATGTATTTCCAAATAAGGTAGGATCTCATGGCTTTGATGCATGGGGTTTCAATATCAAGAATATGAAGAACAACATGCGCTTCACCAAATTCCTGTACGATAATTTTTATAAGGTGGAAGCCTTTGGTCTGGAAAATATTCCAAAGAATGGCAGATGTCTGATTATACCGAATCACAGCGGACAACTCCCGTTTGACGGCATGTTGGTTGCCTATGCACTTTTAACAAATCCCAACGGTGCACGTGCGCCAAAAGCCATGGTAGAACGGTTTCTGCCTTCCGTACCGTTTATCGGAAACTGGCTGAGTTCCGTTGGGGCTGTAATTGGTGATCCGGTAAATTGTGAACGGATGCTCGATAATGAGGAGGCAGTAATCGCCTTTCCGGAAGGTGTGAGGGGTTCCAATAAACTATACAGGCACAAATACCAGTTGCAGCGGTTTGGCACAGGGTTCATGCATCTGGCCATGAAGCACCATGCACCGATAATTCCGGTTGGCGTTATTGGGATGGAAGAGACCATCCGATCCTATGCGGACATTAAACCGCTTGCAAAAGCCTTGGGTATGCCTGTGGCGCCATTGGTATTGCCGTTTATCTTTCCATCTAAAGTTTACATTTATTTTGGTAAACCGATTTTCTTTGAGAACGATGTGTATAAAGAACATGACATTAAGGGCCGGGTAGATACGGTAAAGGCGGCCATTAATGAATTGATTCAGGAAGGGTTGAAAAAGAGAGAAGAATACATGGCGGAAAAATCAAAGAAATAAGTTGTTCATTTTATACTAACACCGTTTCTATATGGAACCGAAAAAGAAAATATTAGTTACCGGCGCCGCCGGGGCATTGGCAAAAAAAGTAATCGATAAACTCAAAAAAGATTACAAAATCATTGCCATTGATTTTCGAACAAAAGTGGACCTTGGGATTCCGGTAGAGAGCTATAAGGTTGACTTTAATAAACGAATCTTTGAAGATATTTTCAGGGAACATCAGTTTGACGGCATCATCCATCTGGGCAGGATTTCAGCGCAGGAGTTAAACCGGTTTACACGCTACAACGCCAACGTGATAGGAACGCGAAAGTTATTTGATTTGGCGAGGAAATATAAGGTACCCAAGACCCTGGTCATGTCCACTTACTTTGTTTACGGGGCTTCTCCGTACAATCCTTCCTTGCTGGATGAAACAACACCGTTAAAGGCCTCCGAACTGACAATGGATTTGGTGGATTCGGTGGAGCTGGAGAATTTGTCTACGATTTATTTATATAAACATCCGGAGTTGAACATTACGGTTTTGAGGCCATGTAATATTGCCGGACCAGGCGTTCGGAATACGTTCTCATTATTGCTGTCAGAAAAACGTTCTCCGGTGTTGTGGGGCTTTTCACCGCTGATGCAGTTTATACACATTGATGATATGCGGGATGCCATCTGTCAGGCATTTGAGAAAAACATTCCCGGTGTATACAATGTCGCACCGGATGATTATATCAGCCTGCAGGATGCCATAAAAGCATCCGGCTCTCAAACGATTCAAATACCATCAGTGCCTCCGTCATTGACGGAAGGAATAGCGAAATTGTTGAAATGGAAATCCTTTCCTCCGTATCTGATAAATTATTTTAAATATCCCGTCATCATTGACGGCAGTTTATTTACGAAGACGTTTGATTTTAAACCTAAGCGGACCTTAGATGATATTTTCACTTATTATAAGAGTTTAAAATAATACACGGTTATCTGTTGCTTTCCGCATTTATAATATTCTTGTTGTAAGAAGTAATCCATTGAAAAGTTATACCTCCAGTTTAGAAACGCCATTAGGCCTAATCGAAATAAATGCGAATGGTACTGGCATTTTATCGGTGCTTTTTTTGGACGATACAGCGCGAATAGAAAGCGAAGAAAATGATTTTTCAGCTTCCGCTAAGGCAGAGCTTACGGAATACTTTTCCGGTATAAGAAAAACGTTTGATTTACCGCTGAACTTTATGGGGACTGGTTTTCAGCAGAGGGTATGGTCGCAGTTGCTTGCAATTCCGTATGGGGTCACTGTTTCTTATCTGGATTTAGCGAAACAATTAGGTGACCCGAAATGCATCAGGGCTGCTGCATCGGCAAATGGTAAAAATCCATTTTCCATTATTGTACCTTGTCACAGAGTGGTAGGAAGTAATGATACTTTGGTTGGTTATGCAGGCGGATTGTGGCGTAAACGTTGGTTGCTGGAACACGAAAATAAAATAGCCAATGGTTTGCAATTGCTCTTTTAAAGAACAGCCGTTTTATAAAATTGTATCCTGTAATTTCTTTTCCTGACATTCCTGCGTTCTGTACGGTTTAACCCCTCGAACGTATATGCAGGGAAGGTTTGATAATGCTGCCTATCTGCGACACGTTTCATGTTTTTGCTTGGTGTAAATGGCTTGTAATGCAGTACGTTTTCCTGAGGATAGTAATAACAGCAGTTTACCAGTATGAAATTGCTGTCTGTGTGATACGGATAATTTGTTTTTTTATTGATGGGGTTTGGAGAAATGGCCAAGAATAACGTATCCGATGACTCATTGTAAAACTGATCACTCCTGAATTTTCGGTTGTCTATTTTCAGGTCATACAGCATGTCTTTCGGATAACCTAATTTCTGATATTCTATGGTGAAATGAATGAAATGTGCAGAAAAGAACAGCAATACGGCGGTAAAAAGCAGGATCTGACGGTTGGTCGTTTTCACCTGCCGGATCAGATAAACGAGTGTGATTACCAGAAAGGGCATATATAGATGCATGAGCCTTCCATAAAAAACCATCTTGTGGAAAAGGGTACCTAAGGTTCCATGAGCAACTATTCCTATGAAACCTATACAAAATAATAAATAAAATGGATTGCCTGCAATAACAGAAATATCTTTCTTTGCACTCAGTAGTTTGGCTGATTTAAAAAGCATAATGACAGCTGTAAACAACAGGATAAATCCCGGAATTTGTTCTACCTCAGCTAAATACTTGACCGGAAATGCCAGCGATTCATCAAAGGATCCCTGGCTGATGGTATCTGAGAGCGTGCTGCTAGCCCACAGGTAGGATTCTCCTCCTACGTAGGAGAATAATTCAAGTCCAAAGATAATACATATGAATCCGGACAGGATACTCATGCCATTTTTAATAAAATCCCTGAAATTTCGTTGTAGGACTATGTTTTCCGAAAAGTAAATGAATCCGATAAAAACCGGAATATAATAATAACCCGGATAAATGGTAAAAGAAATCCCGCAAAGTATGCCTAATCCAAAATTGATAAGAATACTCTTATCTCTTTTTCGGAAATAGATATATAAAACCAATAACAGGCAGAGCAGGGATTTTTCATAGGGCAGGATATGCCTGATATAGATATTCGAATTTACCAGTAGTTTGTATAGAATTACAGTAAGCAGTGCATACGTTGAATGTTGGAATAAGAGTTCTGCCAAAAGGTATAAGACGAAAAGTAATACCAGGTTTACGAGGATATTGAAGAAAACGGGAATTTTAAGCGAATCCAGATTGGCAGGAGAGATGCCTTTAAAATGATACAGCAGCCCCTGTAAAGTCACTGAAGGTAATCTGAAAATGGCATCTCCCGGTTTTCCCCGTGTGTTGTTTATGTGTCCGCTGAAATTAGGAAAGTTCTTTTGAGACAAGGCATCCATTGCCAATACCGCTTCATAGTATAGATTTTCATCCGGAATGGACATAGCCCCCTTATCACAGATAAAGATGTTGTAAATCAAACAGATAATTAAAAAAACAGTGATCTTCTTGTATTTCATCCCCGGCTTTTCAAAATGTGTATAAATATAGTTATATAATTCAGATTGATACACGTTTTTTCGTTCAAAACATTTCAGCTTTTTGTACCTTTGTGGACTGATTTTTTAAAACAAAAGCAACAAAATGGGAAAAGTTCTTATTATCGGCGCCGGTGGCGTAGGAAATGTAGTTGTTCGCAAATGCGCACAGGTACCGGAAGTATTCAGTGAGATTATGCTTGCCAGCCGTACCAAATCCAAATGTGATGCCATTGCGGCTGATATAAAGAATGTGAACATACAAACAGCAACTTTGGATGCGGATAATGTACCGGAAATAGTTGCGTTAATCAATTCTTTTAAACCGGATCTGGTGATGAATATAGCATTGCCTTATCAGGATTTAACGATTATGGACGCTTGTCTGGAAACCGGCGTTCATTATTTAGATACGGCAAACTATGAGCCGAAAGACGAAGCGAAATTTGAATACAGCTGGCAGTGGGCGTATCAGGAGCGTTTCAGGGAAAAAGGCATCATGGCTTTGTTGGGTTGTGGTTTTGACCCGGGTCAATCCCAGATTTATGTGGCGCATGCCGCTAAACATCATTTTGATGAAATACATTATTTAGATATCGTGGATTGCAATGCAGGTGACCACGGACAGGCCTTTGCAACGAACTTCAACCCTGAAATCAATATCCGGGAAATTACGCAGGAAGGTAAATATTGGGAAAATGGCGAATGGAAAGTGATTCCTGCCATGTCCATTCATAAACCGATTGAATATCCGAACATCGGACCCAAAGAATCCTATTTATTATACCACGAAGAGCTGGAGTCACTGGTAAAGAATTTCCCAACCATCAGACGGGCACGCTTCTGGATGACGTTCGGTCAGGCTTACTTAACACATCTGGAGGTGATGCAGAATATTGGAATCACCTCCATCAAACCGATTATGTTCCAGGGCAGGGAAATAATCCCGATAGAATTCCTGAAAGCATTGTTGCCGGAGCCGGGAAGTCTGGGTGAAAATTATTCCGGAGAGACCTCTATAGGCTGCCAGATGAAAGGCATCAGGGATGGCAAGGATAAAACCTATTTTGTCTGGAACAACTGCAAGCATCAGGATGCATACAACGATTGCAAGGCACAGGGCGTTAGTTATACCACCGGTGTTCCTGCCATGCTGGGGGCAAAATTAATGCTGGAAGGCATCTGGATGAAACCGGGAGTATACAACACGGAAGAAATGGATCCGGATCCGTTCATGTCACAGGTAGGGAAATACGGCTTGCCATGGGAAGAAAAAATAAACCCGGAACTGCCGCACGAATATTAACAGGCTGTCATGCTGAACTTGTATCAGCATCTTAAAAATAATTATCTTTATACTTCGCAGGGCTGATACAGCTGCGAAGTTTTTATTTAAATGCTATGCAAACCATAACTGCCAATTATATCGATATATTGAACAGGGAAATTTTTCCTGCACGAATAGTCGTTGAAAACGGAAAGATAGCGTCCATCGAAAGAACGGAGGATGTGGTATCAGACTATATTTTACCGGGCTTTGTAGATGCACATGTGCACATCGAAAGTTCCATGCTGGTCCCGACAGAATTTGCAAAGAAAGCGGTTGTGCATGGTACGGTAGCGACTGTTTCCGATCCGCACGAAATAGGAAATGTTTTGGGGAAAGAAGGCGTGTATTATATGCTGGAAAATGCAGGGAAAAGTCCGCTTAAATTTAATTTCGGGGCACCATCCTGCGTGCCGGCAACAGGTTTTGAAACAGCCGGTGCGGAGATAACGGTTGAAGATATCGATGAATTGATGCAGTTGGATGAAATTAAGTATCTGGCGGAAATGATGAATTATCCGGGAGTCCTGTTTCAGGATAAACTGGTGATGGATAAAATTTCGGTGGCGGTGAAATATCATAAACCGGTCGACGGACATGCACCCGGATTAACGGGTGAGGAGGCACTGCAATACATTGCAGCTGGAATCTCTACCGACCATGAATGTTTTACATACGAAGAAGGATTGTTCAAGCTGCAACAGGGCATGAAAGTGCTGATTCGTGAAGGCAGCGCTGCGAAGAATTTTGACGCGCTGATTGATTTATTGCGTGAATATCCTGATGATATCATGTTTTGCTCCGATGACAAGCATCCGGATGATCTAATGGCAGGACATATCAATTTACTGGTGAAACGTGCCTTGCAGAAAGGAAATGATTTATTCCAGGTTTTACAGGCTGCCTGCATCAATCCTGTCCTGCATTATAAACTGGATGTCGGCTTGATCAGGTCAGGTGATGCGGCGGATTTCATTCTGATAAACAATTTGGATGATTTTGAAATCCGGGAAACGCATATTGATGGTATATGTGTGGCTAAAAATGGTGTTACCTGTTTGGAAACTATTCCTGAAAAGATAGTCAATAACTTTTCCATAGGGAACAAGCAACCGTCAGATTTTTTACTGAAAGTATCCAATGAAAAAGTGAAAGTGATAGAAGTACTGGATGGTCAGCTTATTACCAGTACGTATATCGGAACGGTTCAAACGAATAAAGAAGGGTATGCTTTTTCTGCCCTGGAAGAGGATATACTGAAAATAGCCGTTGTCAATCGTTATCAGGATGCACCTGTTGCGGTAGCTTTTATCAAAAACTTTGGATTGAAAAAAGGAGCACTGGCTTCATCTGTGGCGCACGATTCGCATAATATCATTGTAGTGGGAGTGGATGAAGAAAGCATGAGTATAGCTGCAAATGCGGTTATTGCGGAAAGTGGAGGTCTTTCTGTTACGGATGGAGTGCAGACAAGAATATTGCCGTTGCCAGTTGCCGGATTAATGAGTACGGACAGTTGTGAGGTGGTTGCAGAGAAATATACCGATTTACTTGAAATGGCAAGGCAATCAGGCTGCACGTTGCACTCTCCGTTTATGTCCATGTCTTTTATGGCATTATTGGTAATACCTCAGTTAAAGCTCAGTGACAAGGGATTGTTTGACGCTGAAAAATTCCGGTTTTGTGGTTTGGAAGTAAATTGATTTATAATAATAGCAGATACAAAAAACTGCACTAACTTTAAGGTATGAATATTGATTATACTAAAATCCCGTCCCCATCCTATGTAATGGAGGAAGAAAAGCTACTGAGCAATCTGACCCTTTTGAAACAGGTGCAGGCTGATGCAGGTATTCATATTATCTGTGCCTTGAAGGGGTTTTCCTTTCATCATGTATTTCCGACAGTAAAAAAATATTTACATGGTGCCACTGCCAGTTCTTTACACGAAGCCAGATTGGTTTTCGAAGAGATGGGTGTAAGGGCACATACCTATTGTCCTGTGTATGTCCCGTCTGAGTTTGACGAAGTGCAGTCCATATCGTCCCACATTACTTTTAATTCTATATCCGAATATGAACGATATAAGGATAAAATGCTGCCATCAGTTTCTTATGGTTTCCGAGTAAATCCGGGTTATTCGGAAATACAGACGGAATTGTATGATCCCGCGTCACCTAATTCGAGATTGGGTATTCCGTCCGGTTTGTTGGGTGATACTTTGCCGGAAGGCATTGCCGGTATTCATTTTCATGCGTTGTGTGAAAATACATCTTATACGCTGGAGAGAGTGCTGGAATCCTTTGTAAAATTATACCATCCTTTGATTCAACAGGCGAAATGGATTAATATGGGAGGCGGACATTGTATCACACGTAAAGATTACGAACCGAAGCATTTGATTCAATTGATGAGGTCGTTTAAGGCACAATATCCGAATATTGAGGAGATAATCCTGGAGCCAGGCAGCGCTGTCGGCTGGCAGACCGGCGTATTGGTCAGTACCGTGCTGGATATTGTTCACAACGGAGCATTTCCAACGGCGATGCTGGATGTGTCGTTTACCTGTCACATGCCCGATACGCTGGAGATGCCTTATAAGCCTGTTATTCGGGGACAGGCAGAGAAAAGCCTGTTTGAATACAATATGGGCGGTATGAGTTGTCTGGCCGGCGATTATGTGGGCTCCTATTGTTTTGAAAATGAACTGAAAGTGGGAGATACGGTTGTATTTGAAGATATGATACACTATACCATGGTAAAAACGACCACTTTCAACGGCATTAACCTTCCGAATATCGGAATCTGGAAAACCGATAATACATTTGAATTAATCCGTTCTTATGGTTATGAAGACTATAAAAACAGGTTGAGTTAAATCAATTAATGTAAATAATCCTGTTTTCGTTTAAAGCTATCAGAACTGCCATCACTTTTTTTTATAAATTGCATGTTCATTGAATACGTATGCAGACAATATTTGATAAATTATACAGAAAAGCGGAACGATTGATCTCTTCAGAAAAATCGGTACTGTCTAATTTCCTGGACGATGTATTTTTGAAGATCGGAGAGTCGACGGAATATTTCTACAAGTTTCAGGACAGCCTTTTTGCTTTAGTGAAGATGGCCCGAGCCTGGCTTGAAGGGGATTACAAAAATATTTCTAAAAGATCGATTGTCGCTGTAGTGGCAGCATTGATTTATTTTGTGAATCCATTTGACCTGATTCCTGATTTTATCCCTATACTCGGACACCTGGACGATATGCTGGTCTTGGGATATTTGATCAAGATGCTGAATAAGGAAATTGAACGATTTATGGCCTGGCAGCAGGCTCAGGGCGTTCAGTAACAAATTGAAAAAATATGGATAATTCTCTGCTTTCGGTTATCCTGCGTTACTATTACCCCGAAACGTCCCGAAAGGTTCAGGATATAGTCGCTTCCCATGAGAAGCTGGAAATGCTAACGGCAAAAGTTTACGGCAAGCTGGAGAAATCAGTGCAGCAATATGCGGACATCAGTGGCCGATTGATGGATTTGACCGGATTGTTAGATGCATGGCGTAAAAAAGAGTATACTGACATTTCCTATCTTAATCTTATTTTAGGTGTTTTCATCCTAGTGTATTTTGTCAGCCCCTATGATGTTATACCCGATTTTATTCCGTTTGCAGGTAAGGTGGATGATGATTTTGTCCTGCAAAGAGGATTCGCCATGCTGGATATAGAATTGGAAAAATTCCGCAGATGGAACATGCAGCGATAAGAAGCACTAAACCTCGTTAATTGGCTGAAGCCAGCGGATTACACCAACCCTTTCTTATAGGCTATTTTCAGGAGTGCGGCGGTATTGTTCACATTCAGTTTCGCCAGCATATTTTTACGGTGTGTTTCTACCGTATTTTTACTGATGAATAATTTGGTGGCAATATCCTGTGAGGTTAACCCCAATGCAATCAGTTGTAATATTTCCAGTTCACGCTGAGTGATTTGAGCTGCCAGCTCATCATAATTTCTGTCATCATCGTCATCCCCGTTTGAGATGGAGTTAATCAGTCTCTCCTGTGCATCCTGATCCAGATAAGACTTATCCTGATTCACCGTTTCGATAGCTTTCAGCAGATCATCTTTGGATATGTTTTTCATCACATATCCTTTTGCACCGATTTCCAGGCATTCTTTTATGAAACGCGGCTCACTATGCATGGTCAGCATCAGAATCTTAATGTCTGGATTGGATTTTTTAAGTTGTTTGGTGGCTTCCAGCCCGTCCATCTCCGGCATGTTTATATCCATCAGTACCACATCTACCTTGGCATTTCTGATACGCTCAACGGCTTGTTTGCCATTGTGGGCGGTGCCGGCAATTTTTATATTGGGTTCATCGTCCAGTAATGAAACAATTCCATCCAGAAAGATCTGATGGTCATCTACTACAAAAACATTTATTTCCTGCATAAGGCTGATTTAATAAGTCACAAAGTTATTTCTTATTATGCAAATTCCCTGCCATTTACCAATATTTAATAAAAGAAAACCACTTCCTTGTTTTCAGGTACTCATAATTGGTTTCATTCTCATAGGCTTCGCGTTCAAACGAAATATTTCGGTATGCCTGCTCCCAGTTTTTATATTTTAATAACAAAATCAAAAATTCAAGATAATAGAGTACTATAAACAGGATCAGCAATAATTCGGCCTGTTGGTAAATATGAATCATCTCATGATTAATAAAGGTTTTATCATTTTTAAGGGTATTGTTTTTAAGAATAATAAATGGGTAAATAGTAATCCCAGAAATTGGTTTAGGCGTAAAATAGCGTATAATAAATGAGTTAACCCAGATAATCATAGTCTGAAATTAAAAATTAAATTCCAAAACAAAGATTAACACATCTGAATTCGTATTTTTAGGAGATAATAAAATAATATGGGAACGAGAAAATATGACATTGTCTTATTTGGTGCAACGGGGTTTACAGGTAACCTCGTATCGGAATATTTTGCACATCATGTGTCTCCTCATAAGGTCAAATGGGCGATAGCAGGCAGGAATATCAATAAACTGGAAGCGGTAAAGATAAAATTAATGCACCTGAATCCGGAATGTGCAGAGGTGGGAGTGTTGGAATGTAATTCTGATGATTTGAAATCGTTGGAGAAAGTAACGAAGCAGACAACCATCATCATCACTACGGTAGGGCCGTTTGTACAACATGGCGATAATCTGGTGCAGGCCTGCGTCAATACTTCCACGAATTACTGTGATATCACAGGGGAACCGGAATTTGTAAAATCTGCTTTGAAGAAACACGATGACGCCGCCCGGGAAAAAGGCATATATATCATCAACTGCTGCGGTTTCGACAGCATCCCGGCAGATGCCGGAGCATTTTTTACGGCTATGCAGTTGCCTGCCAATGAAGTCAAAACGATAAGAGGATTTGTATCCACCAATGCTTCCTTCTCCGGCGGCACATATGCTTCCGCTATCAATGCGATGGCAGATGCAGGAAAAAATTTCAGTATTTTCCCGGCTAAAAAAAGTGACGATCCTAAACCATCAAAGAAACGGATAGAAAGTACAATCTATTTTGATAAGACTTTAAAAAAGTGGGCGATACCCATGCCGGTTATCGATCCCTGGATGGTCATGAGAACCAGCGGTTATCAGAAAGATGTTTTTGGAGATTCTTTTGAATATGCCCAGTTTATCTCGGTAAATACGCTGCCGCAGGCTATCGGACTTGTTGGAACTGTAGGTACATTAGTGGTCGGCGCTCAAATTCCGCCTGTTAAAAACCTGATGCTGCAATACCGCAAAAGCGGAGAAGGTCCATCACTGGGAGAGCGCGCAAAAAGTTATTTTAAAGTGACCTTTATAGGTGAAAGCGAAACTAAAAAAGTGCTGACAAAAGTTTCCGGCGGTGACCCCGGTTATAGCGAGACATCGAAGATGTTATCTGAAACGGCGCTGACCTTACTGGAAAATATAGGAAAGTTGCCGATAGCCGGTGGTGTGCTGACACCCTGCGGCGCATTGGGCAATCTGCTGATTGAAAAATTACAATCCAAAGGGATTATGTTTGAAGTGATTGGTTAATTGTATGAAAAAGCAAATTTTGTTTATGCCGGTATTCTTGTTTCCAACCGGATTTGCAAATCATTCAGCACCATTTTTTTCCACTCTTCGCTTCCTGGAGATTCCGGAAAGCTGGCTTTATATTCTGCAATATCAGCAGTGTCGATATTCATTTTAATCGTTTTGAAAATTTTGGGCATTCCTTCTCCCGGAATCTGTACGTGATGCAGGCCTCCGCTATAAGCAAAGATTATCTGCCCTTTATACAGTCCTTTCAGAACATCCACTACGCCCTGTTTTACGTTCATTTTTTTGCCCTCCAGGTCCAATCCGTTTTTTCGTTTCATTCTTCCTTCCGGAGCGATGATGATGATGGAGTCTTCATAGATGGATTCTAAAAATTGCTCCCAGCTGTTATCTCTTTTCCTTGTAATCGGCATCATGCCTGGGCTGAATAATTTAAAGAAAAATCCGACAATGGGGCGGTTGAGCGTCTTATCTGCAGCCGGTGCCACCATTCGTTTGGAGAGTGTGCGTAAAAAATGATTGGGTAAAAACCCCAGGTATAAAAACTCAAACAGCGAAGTGTGATTCAGAAAGATAATCAGTTTAACGTCATTCCATCTTATCCCGGCATCTCCCCTGGGCCATCCTATTTCAAAACGATAAAATAATTGGGATACAAATTTAATAAGCAGCAGCGTGACATAACTGAGAATACTTTTCATCTTTCCGGTTCTAACACCACCTCAATATAATTATTCATATTTAGATATTTGTTAAAAGCGGCCTTAATTTTTTGTCTGTCGATTCCGTCGATGAGTTTAGGGTAGTTTTCCAGCATGCGGATATCCTTTCCATACTCGTCAAAATAAGTAATCGTATTGACCCAAAAACCGTTATCTTTTAAATCCGTTTCATGTTCTCTGCGCAATGTTTCCTGCACTTTCTTTATTTTCTCTTCACTGGTCATATAATTTTTCAGTGAGTCTATATTCCGGTAAACCGCTTTAAGTAACTCGTCAGTGCGCTTTGGGTCGGTATTAAACTGAATATTGATTCCATAGGCATTTTTTGGACGTTCCGCAAATTGTCCGTTTACACCTACGCCATAAACGCCTCCCTTGTCTTCCCGCAGGGCTTCCCGTAGCTGAATGTCTGATATTTTAAGCAGGACATTAAATATGAAATAATCCTCCTCTGTCCATGCAGCCTGACCATGGAAATGTATGCCTACCAGATTTTTTTGTGTCAGACCCATTTTTTGCGTAGAGTGGACGACTCCTGTTGTCTTGATGATATTCGGGTCCTTCCAGGTTTCTTTTTGTCCGTTCGACGGAAGGCCTCCTAAGTAGGTTTCCAGCAATGGTTTTATTTTTTCAATGTCAATATTACCCACCAGCACGAATGTAAAATCTGATGCATCTTTGAATCGTTCCCTGTATATTTGAAACGATTTCTCAAAATCAACTTTTGCCAGTTTATCTGTGGTGGTGATGCCTCTGCGGATGTTGTTGTTGAAAATGATGTTCTGAAATTTATCGACAAAAAAGGCGCCCGGGTTGTCTAAAATATGTTCGACGGAACTCTTTTGTTTAGACATGAACGAATTGAAATCATCCAGTGATTTACGCGGTTGTGTGAAATACAGGTAGGTAAGCTGAAGCATCGTTTCCAGGTCTTTTTGATTGCAGCTGCCGTTAAATCCTTCGTCCAGCTCAGCCACATACGGATAGCAGGCAGCCGTCTTGCCGGCCAGTAATTTCTGTAATGTTGTTTTATTAAAAGTAGATACGCCCGATTCGAGTACAACCGCATTCGAATAATCGGCGCTCATATAATCTTCGTCCGGATAGAGGGAACTGCCACCTGGGCTATAGGCAGTCATTAGTATTTCGTCGTTTTTGAAATTGGTGGTCTTCAGTATAATGCGTACGCCGTTTTTTAGTTCGAGGGTTGTGATATTGTAAGATTCGTTTTTTGTTTCCTTTACAACGGGAGAAGGAACAGGGGGTGTATTTATCAGAGGTTCATCAATGATAATTTCTTCATAGGGAACGACTTTTCCCGTAATTATTTCATCTGCTAATTCAATGATATCGTTTTCAGAAGGCAATGATTTTTTTTCTGTCTCGGGTGCTGTCAGGACAATTACCCTGTTTTTGTCGGTGATATATTTTACGGGTAACGCGTTGATATCTTTCAGTGTGATTTTCGGGATAATTTTCTTTGCCAGCGTGCACTCTTTTTCAATGCCCGGCGAGGGCATATTCTCTAAAAAATGAGTTATATATTCTCCCGCCAGGTCGCCGGACGCTGTCTTATTCTTTTCTTTCAATGCATTTTCGTAGCCTGTCAGCAATTCTTTTTTTTGCCGTTCCAGTTCGGATGCCGTGAACCCATACCGCTTTATACGTTCATTTTCGGTTAACAGGATTTTTAGGGCATCTATGGTTTTTCCTGTTTTTGTTACGGCCGTTAAGTTGAAAGCATCGTTGGCCCGTGTTTCCCGTTCATATCCCGAATATGCTGCGAAGAAAGGCGGATTGGGCTGCTGCATCAGTTCCTGCAACCGGTTATTGAACATCCCGTTAAACAGCACATTTATCAGGTATCTTTTGAATCCTTCTTCTGAGTTCTGGTTGTCTGCCGGATGCTTATAGATAATCATGACTCTGGAATAGGTTGCTTCCGGGTCCGTGCAGACAGATACCAGTGTTTTGGAATGTTCCGGCAAACGATAGATTTCTTTTTTCTTTTCTGCAGTTGGATTCTGTATGCCACCAAAGCGTTTCATAATCTGCCGCTCCATTTCACCCACATTGATATCACCCACAACAATAACAGCCATTAAATCTGGCCGGTACCACGAGTTGTAAAACGAGGAAAGCCGCTCGTAGGGTGCATGCAGCAGAACAGCTGTGTCACCGATAGGCAATCGTTCCGCATACCTGGATTGGTGATAAACGACCGGTAAATAGTTATCCATCATTCGCTTGTTGGCACCTAAGCCATTCCTCCATTCAGAAAGTACGACACCGCGTTCCTTGTTTATCTCGGTGGTATCGAAACTCAACCCATTCGCCCAATCCTCCAGTACCGTTAATCCTTTATCCAGCATCTCTTTTTTATCGGTCGGGAGTTGCAGCATATAGACGGTTTCATCAAAACTGGTATAAGCGTTCAGGTGGGTGCCAAATTTCGTGCCGATGCTTTCCAGATAATCGACCAATTCATTTTTTGAAAAATGCTTTGTACCGTTGAATGCCATGTGTTCCACAAAATGCGCCAGCCCTTTTTGTGTTTCTTCCTCCTGATTGGAGCCTGCATTGACTGCCAGCCTAAGTTCTACACGGTTCTCCGGTTTGTTATTATGCTGGATGTAATACGTTAGTCCGTTCGACAGTATTCCGTAACGTACTACCTTGTTGAGCGGCAAAGGTTTGCCGGTGGCAGATTTTGCCTGGGCTCTAATGCCTGATAAGATCAGGCTGATTACAAACAGCAGCAACAACAAGCTTGAGGATTTTCGCATGATTTTTTTAAATTAATCGGACAGTAATTATCGTAAGATAGAACAGGGGAAAGATATAAAAATTATTATGAAGCCGGATGCTCTTTTAATTCCAGTTTGCGTATCGATGGTGATACGAAATAGGTGGCGATAACAATCAGGCAAGTCATGCATCCGCCGAAGATGACGGCAGGTACCGTACCCATCAGATGAGCGGTGGCTCCGCTCTCAAACTCACCGATTTCATTGGAAGATCCGATAAACATGGAGTTCACGGCGGAAACCCTGCCCCGCATGTGGTCAGGGGTGGCTAATTGAACAATGGTATGGCGAATGGATACGCTGATGCCATCCAGCGCCCCGCTCATCACTAAACAAAACATGGAGAACCAGAATAACTTGCTGACGCCAAACAGGATGATGAACACACCAAAGCCAAATACGGCTATCAGTAATTTGATACCGGCATTCTTACGGATTGGGAAGTAGGCAAGTATCAGCAGCATGATGATGGCACCCATGGCTTGTGCGGCTCTCAGCCAACCTAATCCTTCGGCACCTACATGTAAGATGTCTTTGGCATACACGGGCAGCAATGCCACCGCTCCGCCAAATAAAACAGCGAACAGATCCAGTGTGATGCAGGACAGGATGACTTTATTTTCGACGACAAATTTCAATCCTTGCATGGCACTTTGAAAAACACTTTCTTCCTGCGGAATATACTGAATCGGTTTTTTCTCAATCTGCATCAATGCGAAAATGGCGATGGATAAAAAGAGAACAATAAAAAAGAAGGTAACGGTGATGCCGAGTTTGCCGAGCATAATACCGCCGACCGCCGGACCCAGCACAGCACCCAGTTGCCAAGCCGAACTCGACCAGGTGATGGAACTTTGATAAACCTCTCTCGGAACAATCTGCGCCGCCAAACCGAAGGATGCCGGTCCGGAAAAACTGCGTGCAATACCTGTAAGAAAAATAACCAGAAAAATCAGTATCACTACCTTCTGGTTGCCCATAAACACAATCACATTGGATTGGGTGATGAAAAGCAACACCAGACACATGACGGTATAGAGGGTTATAAATCCTATCAGCATCGTCCGCTTATCCGATTTATCCGCAACATATCCGCCATACAGGGCAATGCCGATGGCAGGAATGGCTTCCGTTAATCCGATAAAGCCTAAAAGTAATTTTGAATTCGTCAGTTCATAAATCTCATAACCGATGATTACGGCCTGCATGGTGAGCGCAATCGTAATCAGAAAACGAGCCAGTACATAAGCACGAAATTCTTTATACCGAAGTGCCAGATAGGGATCTTTCCCGGAAGGAGTATTCATTGGGTAAAAATAAGATAAAAAGCAGGATAATCAGCTTACAGCTTATTGATATATCCCTTTAAGTGCGGTTTTTCCTGGGTATTGTCCACCACATCAAAGTCAAAGCCTATATCCGTCTTTTCATGGCGGAAAATGATGCTGGCCGGCAGAAAAACAGGTACTTTAAAGGAAGCAGTCAGTTCAAAGCTTTCCGGCATTCTTTTTTCAAAGATGGATAATATTTTCCCTACACTCCACATACCGTGAATGATGTGGCGTTCAAAACCAAAGATCTTGGCTGTCAGCGGATGTAAGTGTATGGGGTTAAAATCGCCGGAAGCCATGGCAAATTCAAAACCCAGGTTTTGATACAGGCTCCAGCTTTCCTTAATGCAGTTTTCGTGTAAGGTGGGCTGCCTCCATTCCAGTACATTTCCTACCCCTTCTTTGCCTTTGTACAAATAGATGCTTTCATCTTCCCATATGCGTTTACCGTTCACTTCGATATAGCTGAGCACCTCAAAAGCCTGCCCTTTGTCGTGTGCAATCAGATTGCCCAATTTGCAGGTAACGGAAAAATCTTCACCAATGTATAACGGACGGTGCTGTTTGATGGAATTGGCGAAATGAATCAGCCCGGGCAACGGAAACGGCACTTCCGGCTGGCTGAGCAATTGGGTGTGCAGCGGAAAGATGTAGGCATGTATGTAGGTGGCTGGAACAATCAGCGTATGGTCAAAGCCGCAGACCTTGTTGTATTTTTTGAGTGCGTCAGGTTTAAGAGATGTCTTTTCCAGATGGATGGAGATATCCGGAAAATCTCCCTTTCCTTTTTTGAAAAAAGTGGTGGCGACGCGGGCATATAAGCCGGCCCCGGAATTGATGGATTGCAGTTGTATGGTTCGTGACATGTTAGATAAATACTTAACAGAAAGGTACGGAAATAGATAAAGAAAAATATTGATGCAGGATAAAAAATGAGATTATTTCAGTTTCAATCGATAACTGCCGCTTTTGACGGCTTTGCGCAATCTTTTCCTACTGCCGTCATCAATGATCATCGCGCCGGCCATGCAGGAAAGGCCGCCAAGCAGCGCACCTAAGAAAGTGGTTATCATTAATAAAACGCCTCCGGTGATGTCCGTTTTCAGGCTCTGGGAAAATAACAGGGCGATTTTAGAACTCAGGATATGTTCATTTCTGATGTCCAGCACAAGTGCATATGCCAGCCAGAATATACCTACCGCCAGCAAACCGGCTAAAAAATTATTGCCCGCTTTGTTGGATAAGATCAGGCCGACCATAAAGCATATGATAAAGGGTGTGTACCAAGGCATAAACAGGGTAAGCAGGAAACTCAACAGCAGGATGGAGAAAACTTTAACTAGGAACATAGTGCTTTATTTTTTGTTGGTAATACTTCTCATGGCTTCATTCTTATCCGCATAGAAATGCAGTTTGTAATACTCGCCTTTTGCCCATTTATCTATAAATTCCGTAAACCCTTTGGTAGCGGGATTGCCGCTTTGTCCTCCGGGATACAGGCCGTAGCATTGTGGTTTCCCGTTGGTGAAATCCACTATCATGCGCCAGGAAGGACCCCATTTGGTGGAAGCGGCATTTACAATATTATTATAGCCGCCTATCGGTAAGTCCTTGATCGAGAAAGCATCCAGGAGGGCTAAATGGGTGATGCGGGTATTTTTATAATATTGCCATTTTGCAGTATTATTCTTGTCTTTTTCGAATTCCCTGAAAAAAGAGGTTGTTTTTCTGAATGCCAGCTCTACCACCTCTTTAGCTGTTTCTTTCGTATCGGTGTTCAGAATGTCAAATAACGGAAATGCAGGATCGCTGACAATCAGGTTCGCGGTGTTGTAAGGCTCAGGCATGCGCAGCGAAACATTCTTGTTATCCAGTTCATCATAGGTGGTCTGTTCGATAGTTTCCCAAAGTTTATAAAAATAACTGGGTGCTTCCAGTTCGATATTGGCTTCGTAATTCCAGGAGGATAAAGAAGCGATTATCTTTTTGGATAACGGATCATTGCTGCCGTCCATATTAGTAAGCAGCGTAGGTAATACTTCTTTGGCCAGCAAACTTAAATTGTTGTTTTGCAGTTTGCCCATATCTTCCCGGGTAGCATGTTCTGTTGAGGTAAGTGTGGTGTTGATGACTCTGTTTCTGTAGTTTTCATACACTCCGTTTGTCAGATACGGATAGGTTGGATCCACCGGATTCTGATTGGCGCTGCTGCAAAATCCACGCTCCGGGTTCAGTACATACGGATTCTGTTCATTGGGAATGCTGGCTTTTAGTTTTGCCAAATCCACCGTTGCCAATGGAGTCAAAAAGGAACCATCGCCGGGATTGGTGCGCAGCATAAATCTTCCCTGCTGCCGGATGGCGATATTATTCTCCACGTCCGCATACACAAAGTTTTGTCCGGGACAGGAATAGTAATTCAGGGCTTTCAGGTAATCCTTGTGATTTTTGGCGGTGTTCAGGTAATAAAAAGCCATTAAATCGTTGGAGGGCTCTTCTGCCCGCCAGTACGTGGCGATGTGTTTTTTATCATCCGCTTCGCCAAATGTTTCGTCATAGACAATAGCACCGACTTTGGTCATACGGATGCTGTCCACCAGATCCTTTCCTTTTCTGATTTTATAGGTTTCCACATCATATTCAAATGGAACATAATCATTACCCAGTTTGTAGGCTCTTTTGCGCTTATCCTGATATTCCACCGTAAAATTATTGATAACATCCCGTTCTGCATTCGTCACACTCCAGGCGATGTGGTCATTGTGGCCGATGATTACACCCGGTGCGCCCGGAATGGTTACGCCATACACATTTAAGCCAGGACAATTCAGCTGTACCTGGTACCAGATGGAAGGCAGGTTGAGGGACAGATGCGGGTCACCGCATAAGATGGGTTTGCCGGATTGTGTTTTGCTCCCGTTGATACACCAGTTGTTGCTTCCGTAATTCGGATTGGAATAAAATTCCCGGTAAGGATTCTTATAAAAGGCAAGGGAAGATTTATTGGCAGTTGGGGCGGAGAAAGAATCCACCGATTTAAAACCCCACTTGGTACCGACAGGAATAATCGGGTCAATAGCCGGCGGCGGAAAGTCTGGAAACATCTTTTTGTAAATTTCTGTCCCGAATAAGCGAAGTGCATTGGTGTTCTCAACATCGGTATCGTAATAGGTTAAATCCTTGGCCATATATTTCATCAGCAAGGCGCATTTCAATGGCGTCCACGGTTCAGGCTTATAGCCGATGAGTTTGTATTCGATGGGAAAGTTGGCAGGCTTAAGCTGTTCGATATAAGCATTCACCCCTGCTGTGAAATTATCTACAATCGCTTTGCTGACCGGATTCTTCTCCATTTCGACAACGGATGCTTTTGCTGCTCTGACAATTCCGATTCGTCGGCTGAACCGGTCCATAGACAGGGCCTTTTCACCCACCAGTTCTGTCAGCCTGCCGGATGCAGCATAGATCTGGAACTCCATCTGCCAGAGCCTGTCTTTTGCTTCCACATACCCCTGGGCATACATCAGGTCTTCTTTGCTGTCGGCAAAAATATGCGGTATGCACAGTTCGTCATAGACTACGGTGGCCGTTCCTTTCGGGCATTGAATCTGTAATGAAGTGTTGCGTGTTTCTTTTTGTGAAGCGCTTTTCCAGAAGCCATGGGTGGGCGATAAAAACATGCCCAAAGCCGGAACATCTCCTAAAGGCCGGTTCAGAAAAAACACCAAAACGCCAACGGCTAATGCTATGAATACACCTGAAATCTTTTTAACCATAAGACTGAATTACATCAAATTTACTGAAAAGATATAAGGAAACCGATAGAAGATATAAGAATTTTAAAATGAATTCTGTAGCGGTTTGATTATTTTTGGAATATGAACAATAATGAAATTGCGCAACATTTCGCCCTGCTTGCCGACCTGATGGAATTGCATGGTGAAAACCCGTTTAAGATCAAGAGTTATACGTTTGCCGCCCGACATTTGAAAAATTTGGAACCGCCACTGTCCAACCTATCTATTGAAGAGCTGGAAGAAATAGAGGGAGTGGGAAAGGCGATAGCAGCTAAAATTTTTCATTTATGCAAAACTGGTAAGCTGGACCTGCTGGAAAAGTTTTTGTCCGTAACACCGCCGGGCGTGGTCGAGTTATTGAAAATAAAAGGCATTGGCCCTAAAAAGATAGCGCAGCTCTGGAAAGAACTGGAAATAGAGAGTATAGGTGAACTGGAATATGCCTGTAATGAAAACCGATTGATTACACTGAAAGGATTTGGTGCCAAGACACAGGAAAATATCTTGCAGCAGATACAGTTCATCAATCAAAGTTCGAATAAGTTCTTGTGGGCAAACCTGGAAGAGCTGGCCAATGAAATCTTGCACGAATTGACGCAGCAGTACCCGGATTTGCTCATCTCCACCTGCGGTGATTTCAGAAGGAAAGCCATCGTCCTGGAAGGAATAGATTTTTTAGTTGGAAATGAGGATCCGGCAATACAACATGCAATAACTGAAAAATATAAGCAGTATCCTGTTCATTTCTATTTCTGTGGCAAAGACTCTTTTTTTCTGAAATTGCTTGAATTATCCAGTGATGCTGGTCATTTTAGTTTTTTATCCTATAAAACCGACGCGTCAAGATCATACTCTTCTGAAAAAGAAGTGTATGAAAGCGCAGGTTATCCGTTTATCATTCCTGAACTGCGGGATAACAGGATGGAGTGGGAATTGGCGGAACGCGGAGCGCTGGATAAGCTGATTCAGCTAAGGGATATCAGAGGGATTGTTCATGCACACAGTGATTACAGTGACGGCAGCAATACATTGAAAGAAATGGCGTACCATTGCAAAGAGCAGGGGTTTGAATATTTGGTGATTTCTGACCACAGCAAGAGTGCCTTTTATGCGGACGGATTGAAGGAAGATAAGATACTGCAACAACATCAGGAAATTGACCTGCTCAACAGGGAACTGGCACCATTCAGGATTTTTAAAAGTATCGAAAGCGATATACTGAATGACGGCAGTCTGGATTATGATAACGATGTGCTGCAATCATTTGATTTGATTATCGCTTCCGTGCATTCCCAGCTGCGCATGAACGAGGAAAAGGCCATGCAGCGGCTGATAAAAGCGGTTGAAAATCCATATACCACCATACTTGGGCATTTAACGGGCAGACTGCTGCTGTCGCGGCAGGGATATCCTGTAAATCATAAAAAAATAATTGATGCCTGTGCAGCCAATAAGGTGTGTATCGAATTAAACGCGAATCCATATCGGCTGGATATCGATTATTCCTGGATTCTTTACTGTCAGGAAAAAGGATTATTGGTTTCGGTCAATCCGGATGCCCATAATTTGCGGGGTGTTCATGATATACAGTACGGCACCCATGCGGCCAGGAAAGGCGGTTTGCTGAAGGAGAACACACTAAACGCTTTAACGAAAGATAACTTTGAAAAATACCTGAAAAATAAAAACCACCGATAGCAAATTGCTATCTTTGCAAAAAAAAGTAGAATATGCAAAAATCACTTTATGTTTTCATCTTATCGGGTTTTGTCATGCTGTTTATGGTTCAGTGCAGGAATAAAGAAATATCGGCGGATGTTGAAATCCAAAAGTTTGATAAGGATTCTATTTTAAAAAATGATAAGGTCTTAAAGAAGACGGATTCTGTCAGCAAAATCACTGACTCGGAAGCGGAGGCAGGAAATAAAGAAGTCACCTCCATAAGATTTGATAAGGAAGTGTACGATTTCGGTGAATGCACGGAAGGAGATAAGGTGATTAAATCAATCGAATTCACGAACACAGGTAAATTGCCGCTGGTGATTAACCAGACTTACGGTTCCTGCGGATGCACTGTTCCAAAATACAATAAAGAACCTATCGCTCCGGGTAAAAAGGGGGCAATTGAGATTCAGTTTGATTCCTCCCGCAAACCGGGTGCCAATACGAAATCCGTCATGATTGAAGCGAATACAAACCCATCTGTTACAAGCATAACTTTCAGTGTAAAAGTAAATACAAAGGCTAAGAAAAAATAGACTATAGTTTGTAAGGATTCAAAAATGAAAAACTACCTATCATTAGTAAAATTCTCTCATACCATCTTCGCGATGCCTTTTGCCATGATAGGTTTCGTGTTGGGATGTTACCATATTCCGGGCATCACTGAACCATATTGGTGGGTATATAAGTTGGGATTGGTGCTGTTGTGCATGGTGACTGCACGAAATGCCGCCATGGCTTTCAATCGCTACATAGACAGGAGATACGATGAAAAAAATCCGCGGACGGCTGTTCGTGAAATTCCAAGTGGCATCATTACTCCTAAAAACGCGTTGTTTTTTGTAGTGGTAAATTGCGGCTTGTTTATAGCAGCAACCTTCTTTATCAATCCATTATGTTTCTATTTGTCGCCTGTTGCTTTGACGGTCATATTGGGATACTCCTTGACGAAACGTTTTACATTCTTGTGTCATTTGATTTTAGGTGTTGGACTGGGGCTGGCACCCATCGGCGCTTTTCTCGCAGTTGCCGGCAGATTTGAAATCCTTCCGTTGTTTTTTTCGTTTGCCGTTTTATGTTGGGTGGCGGGTTTTGATATCATTTATGCCTTACAGGATGTGCAGTTTGATCAGGAGCACAAGCTGTATTCCATTCCGTCTTATTTCGGACAGGAAAAGGCAAAATGGATCTCCCGTTTCCTGCATCTGTGCAGTACGCTTTGCATCTTTTCCGCCGGCGTGTATGGCAACTTTCATATGTTATTCTGGATAGGTTTTGCCATATTCTGTGGTTTATTGATTTATCAGCATTCTTTGGTGATTCGTTTCGGACTGCAAAAGATAGGTATGGCATTTTTTACCACAAACGGAATAGCCAGTGTCTTGTTCGCTGTTTTTGTGATTGCAGATGTTGTGTTTTAAATCAAAACGGGAAGCAGAAATGCTTTTTAAATCGTTAAGACGTTACAGTTAAAATAAATATGTCAAAAATTCTTGCAATAGATTTTGGTGCTAAACGGACAGGATATGCCATTTCGGATGACTCCAGAATATTCGCATTTGGATTGTCGACTCAGGAAACAAAGAATAACATATCCTACCTGCAGAATTTACTGCAGAAAGAAAAGATTGATACCATCGTTATAGGCCTTCCCAAGAAATTAAATAATGAATTCGCAGATATTGTTCCGCGAATTCAGCAGTTTAAAAATGAGCTTAGAAATAAATTTACGGATATTACCCTTATAGATATGGATGAGCGTTTTACCTCCAAAATGGCGTTTCAGTCTATGATTGACAGTGGAATGAAGAAAAAAGACAGGCAAAACAAGGCGTTGGTAGATGAAATCTCTGCCACCATTATCTTGCAAAACTATTTAGAAGTACATAAATCCTGAACGCCGGGAACGATTCATTTTATTTAAACGTTTATTTTTTTAAATTTGCAGCCGGTATGCATGACCTACATTCATGTATCGACAAATAATATGATTTTAGCCATTACACTCTACGGAGACCCGGTTTTGAAAAAACGTGCAGAGGATATTTCATCGGAATATCCCAATCTGAATGATTTGGTTAAAAACATGTGGCAAACGATGTATGCCGCCTCCGGTGTGGGGCTGGCTGCGCCGCAGGTTGGTTTGTCAATCCGCTTGTTTGTGGTGGATACCCAGCAATTGGCGGAAAAAAGAAAGAAAGGTTTTACCGGCATCAAAAAAGTATTTATAAACCCAACTATACTGACAGAAACAGGAGAAGAATGGAAGTATGAAGAAGGCTGTTTGAGTATTCCCGGAATCCGCGAAGATGTCTTTCGTCAGCCGTCAGTAAAAATTCATTATTTCGACGAGCAGTTCAATGCATTCACGGAAGAGTATGACGATATCACAGCAAGGGTCATTCAGCATGAATATGACCATATTGAAGGGATTTTGTTTACAGATAAACTCAAGCCTCTGAAGCGGAAGTTGTTGTTGCCAAAACTGGCAAAAATTGCCCGGGGTGAAGTGGATATTGATTACCGCGTAAAAGTGTATAAAAAGTAAATCTTTTACTTCTTTTTCTTCTTTTTAGCCTTGATGTCTTTGATGAATTGTGCCCAGGCAAACGGATTTGTCAGAGAAATACCGGGCCTTTGATTGCCGTAACGGTTATAGTAATATTCAGCCTGAGATTGGACATATTGATTGAAATTTTCTTTGCCGTCAAAATTGGTCTTCTTGGAAATTTCATCCGTCAGGATGGATTGTTCAATTGTTTGTTGTGCCAGTTCCTGTAAGTTATTCGGAATATCCAGATTCAGCATGGCGTGTCTCAATTGTCCGGGTGTTGGCAATGGTTTGATGGTGACACCTTTAAGCTGAACAATATCGCGTTCCAAACCTACTTCTTTTGTGAAACTTTTTTGTTCAAAGTCTGTTGGTATGACAATCTTGAAGGTTTTGTATCCTAGTGACTTAACGACAATGGTATCTCCTTTTCCTGCAACAAAAATAAAATATCCGTCGGCTCCCGTGATGGTACCCCTGTTTTCGTTCTGAATATAAACGGCACAAAAAGGAACGGGTACATTACTTTCCGCATCTCTTACAAATCCGGAAAATTGAACAACATCCTTGGCTCCGGCAACAAAATAAGTATAGCTGAGAAAAAGAACAGTAAACAGTCGCTTCATGATGAAAATTATCTCCAAAATTAATACCAATAATCGGTTAATACTACTTTTTACACTTTAATAATACTTTTTAACAGATTTACAACTAGTTAGCACCCGATTTTTAGGGCTTAGCAAATAACGGTAAATCGCTTATCTTTACCATCCGGCTTTTTACCATTTCATCACTAAAAATTTCAAGCTCTATGGATTTTATTCAACCTTTAATAGAACAAAATAAAAACAGATTTGTAGAGGAGCTTATTGAATGGCTCAGGATTCCTTCCGTGTCCGCTGATCCTAAGTTTAAAAACGATGTGCTGAAAGCAGCCGCATACCTGAAACAGCAATTTGAAAAAATCGGAATGGAAAATGTAGAGCTGCTGCCTACAGAGGGATACCCCGTAGTGTATGCCGAAAAGATATCGGATGCCTCCAAACCAACCGTTTTGGTTTACGGGCACTACGACGTGCAGCCTGCAGACCCTTATGAACTGTGGACTTCACCGCCGTTTGAGCCGGTCGTGAAACCGACCGATATTCATCCGCAGGGCGCTATTTTCGCACGAGGTGCCTGCGACGACAAGGGACAAGTGTATATGCATGTGAAGGCATTGGAGATCATGTTGTCGAATCGTGTTTTGCCCTGCAATATCAAAGTTATTATCGAGGGGGAAGAAGAAGTGGGTTCATCCCATCTCGGAGATTTTCTTCAGAAATATAAGGAAAAACTGAAAGCCGATGTCATTTTGGTGTCTGATACCGGCATCATCAATAATGAAACACCTTCGATCACGAATGGCCTGCGCGGCTTGTGCTATATGGAAGTGGAAGTGGTCGGACCGAATCGTGACCTGCATTCGGGCATTTACGGCGGCGGTGTCGACAATCCGCTGAATGTATTGTGTAAGCTAATCGGAGGCCTGAAAGACGACAACGGACATATTGCCGTCGAAGATTTTTATGGCGATGTGCTGGATCTGAGTGCCGGGGAAAGGGCGCAAATCAATGCAGGGCCTGTAACCGTGGAGGCATTTGAAAACAGCATCGGATTGCCAAAATCATTCGGAGAAGAAGGATATACACTGGCGGAACAATTAACCATCCGACCGACACTGGATGTCAATGGTATCTGGGGAGGGTACATCGGCGAAGGAGCTAAAACGGTACTGCCGGGCAAAGCCAATGCTAAAATATCCATGAGGTTGGTTCCAAATCAGTCATCTAAAAAAATAGCGGAAATCTTCACCAGGCATTTTGAGAAAATTACGCGCGATACGGTGAAAGTAAAGGTGACCGAACATCACGGCGGGGAACCGTATGTGACGCCGGTGGATTCCGTGGAATTCCAGG
Organism: Sphingobacteriales bacterium; assembly: GCA_016719635.1. Lineage (NCBI taxonomy): Bacteria > Pseudomonadati > Bacteroidota > Sphingobacteriia > Sphingobacteriales > Sphingobacteriales bacterium. The sequence goes on from JADJYT010000004.1 coordinate 337,659, forward strand.
CGGCATACAAGGCGATGGAGAAAACGTTTGGCAAGAAGCCGTTGGCCATGCGCAACGGCGCCAGTATTCCGATAGTTGCGCTGTTTGAAGAAATTCTTGGACTGAAAACCGTGCTGATGGGCTTCGGGCTCGACAGCGATGCCATCCATTCCCCGAACGAGCATTACGGGCTGTTCAATTATTTCAAAGGCATCGAAACCATTCCGTATTTTTATCAGTATTATGCGGAATTGAAAAGGTAGAATTTATACTAAAGATTAACTAACTTTAATATATGGTAGAACTGACGTTGGATTGTAACGAAATATCATTCAGGCAGCATGCTTTGCAGCGAATGATAGAACGAAACATACCATTTGAAGTTATAGAATAGGGTATAAAATTTGGCGAAATTATTAAAGTGTATAAAGATGACAAACCTTTTGAAAGTAAATTATTGTTTGTGAATTTTAAAAACCGGGTTGTTCATCTGGTGGTTTCAAAGGATATGGATAATAATATCTGTTATGTAAGTACGGTTTACATTCCGGATATCTTAATTCGGGAAGAAGATTTAAAAACAAAAAGATAAACATATGAAAACTTGCCCTATCTGTAAAATTGGAAAAATCGGCAGCCCGAGTAAAACCACACTGGCGGTTGAGAATGAAGGTACCTTGATTGTAAAAAAGAATGCCGATGCAGAAATCTGTGATAATTGTGGCGAAGTTTTTCATACGGCCCAAACGGCACAGCAGATTATATCTGTTACTAAGCAGGCACACGTAAGTGGCAGGGAGTTAGAATTGGTTAGGTTGTAGTTGTTTCCCTTTTTGTATTTCACTAACTTGATATTTTGGACTGTAGCGAGAAATCTTGCTTAAATTAATGATATTTTATGCCAATACCAGATTTTCAAACCTTGATGCTACCTTTATTAGAATTTGTTTCTGATGGTAAAGAACATATTAGTAATGAAATTGAAGATTTTTTAGCAGAAAAATTTAATTTATCAGATGAAGATAGGCAGCAGATGTTACCAAGTGGAAAACAGCAGGTTTTTACAAACAGAGTTGCTTGGGCTAAAGCAGACCTGAAGGGAGCTAAATTAATTGATTCACCCAAAAGGTCTTTTGTGTCAATAACAGAAAGAGGTAAGAAGATTATAGAATCAAAACCATCTAAAATTGACAGAAAACTGTTAAAACAATTTGATGAGTATAATTTTTATATAGGTGCTTATAAGAATGACGATAAGGTTGTTTCTAAAAATGACAATAATGTAATCAGTACAAATGACTCTACACCAGATGAAATTTTAGAATCATCGTATCATACAATAAGAAAGAATTTGGCAAGCGAGTTGCTTTCAAAGTTAAAAAGCATGAACCCTTACAGATTTGAAGTAGTAGTAGTTGAGTTATTGGTAAAAATGGGTTATGGTGGTTCCATTACAGAAGCAAGTAAAGCCATAAAAAAAAGCGGAGATGAAGGAATTGATGGTGTAATAAGCGAAGATAAATTGGGATTAGATATCATTTATATTCAGGCTAAACGCTGGGAAAATGTTGTTGGCCGTCCTGAATTACATAAATTTGTTGGTGCATTGGCAGGACAAGGCGCTAAAAAAGGAATATTTATTACTACCTCTCACTTTTCCAAAGACGCGTTAGAATATAATCCAAAGAATGATACCAAAATTGTTTTAATTGACGGAATTAAATTAGCAGATTTAATGATTGATTATAATCTTGGAGTATCAAAACAAAATATTTACGAAGTAAAAAAGCTGGATACAGATTATTTTGAAGAAGATTAGTTTTATTTTATATTTCAACCATTGATCACCCGCGATACCATAGCAAAAATACTTGATACGGCTCAGATAGAGCAGGTGGTGGGTGATTTTGTCAATCTCAAAAAATCCGGAAGCATATTAAAAGGCAACTGCCCCTTCCATCAGGAAAAAACACCTTCGTTCGTCGTCAACCCGAATAAGAATATTTTCAAATGTTTCGGCTGTGGCAAAGGCGGCGACAGCGTCAGCTTTATCATGGAACATGAGAAGTTTTCCTTTCCGGAAGCACTGCGTTACCTGGCCAACAAATACCATATAGAAATTGAAGAGACACAGGTGGCAGCCGAGGACAAACAGGCACAGGATGAGAAAGACAGCCTGCTGATTGTGTTGAATTTTGCAGCAAAGTTTTATCAGAAGCAACTGACCGAAACGGAAGAAGGAAAGGCCATCGGGTTGTCTTATTTCAAGGAAAGAGGGTTTCTGGATGAAACCATTTCCACGTTTCAGCTGGGCTATGCACAGGATAGTTATGACAGCTTGTTGAAGGATGCCCTTCAAAACGGCTATAACAGGGAGCTGCTGCTGAAAGCCGGGCTGATAAAAGAAAAAAATGACAAGGCTTACGATTTCTTCCGCGACCGCGTTATGTTTCCGATTCACAATGTCAGCGGTAAAGTCATCGCTTTTGGCGGGCGTATTCTGAAAAAATCAGAAAACCAACCGAAATACATCAACACGGCTGAAACGGAATTATACCACAAGAGCCAGATATTATATGGTATTGCACAGGCAAAAAATGATATACGCAGGGAAGAAGTCTGTTACCTCGTTGAGGGCTATACGGATGTGATTTCTTTGTATCAGGCAGGTATCCGCAATGTGGTGGCTTCCAGTGGTACGGCACTGACCAAGGAACAGGTGCAGCTCATCAGACGTTTCACACAGAATATAGTGATATTGTACGATGGCGACGCGGCAGGCGTGAAGGCTGCATTGCGCGGATTGGATATCGTGCTGGAACAGGGTTTGAATGTAAAAATAGTATTGCTGCCGGATAGTGAAGACCCGGATTCTTTTGTGAAGAAAAATGGAACGGATGCCACGCTGGATTTCATTAAGAAAGAACAGAAGGACTTTATCCTGTTCAAAGCCACACAAGGCATCAAAGACATCGGTAATGACCCGATTAAGAAATCCGAAGTCATTAAGGATATTGTAGAAAGTATTGCGCTGGTACAGGATAATATCAAACGTCAGCTGTACATCAAGCATTGCGCCGATATTGTGGAAGTGCCGGAAAATATTCTGGTCAATGAAACCAATAAGATCCGCACACAGCATTTCAAAAAATCCAGAGAATTTACACAGGAAGAAACACAGGATATAAATACCTATGTACAAACGCCCGTTAACCATACTCAGCTGATTTCAAAGACCTCTCAGCTGTATCATCAGGAAAGAGACATTGTCCGCATTTTGCTGGAACACGCTGATAAATCAATGACGGAAGAACATTCTGTAGCCGAATACGTCATCTTTGAACTGGTGGATATCGACTTTAAGAACGACGTATTTTGGAAAATCATCAAATGGCATATGGATGCCTATCAGAACGACATCCCGTTTTCGGAAATCAAGAATCTCAATACCTTAGAGGACAAGGATGTGAAAGAGTGTCTGATTGAATTGATGTCGTCTCCATATGAGTTGAGTCCGAATTGGTTTAACAAGCACGAGATTGTTGTAAAGGGGAACGGAGATGCCTATAAATCGGATGTGGTCTCTGCCATGCAGCGGTTTCGTTATTTCAAACTGATGGAGCTGATGAAAATAATGGATGAAAAAATTAAGACAGCGGAGCAGGCCGGCAGATTCGAGGAAATGATTGCCGCCCTGATGAAGAAAATGGAGTTGGTGAAAACCCGTGAGCAACTGGCTAAAGAAATCCAAACGGTTATTCATCCATATTGAATTATATTCAATTGATTATAAGTAGATTATGATTTAAACTGTTTGAAATAATTGTAATGCAATTAAATAATAGTAACCTAAATACCCATTAATTATCAACTAATTACCAATAACGCGTAACATTTTGTAATTTTGCGCTTCATTTTAAAACTAATAACGACGAGTTTGCCTTTGGAGTGATTTTCCACAGAGGCTTGTCACCATTATAAATCGTACAAAAAATGTTATTATTCTCCATAGGACCTACCGCTACAAAAGTAATTTTGCTCTTACTAAGTTTGTCAATTTTGATTTTATTGCACGAAATGGGGCACTTTATACCATCAAAGATCTTTAAAATTAAAGTACACAAGTTTTACCTGTTTTTTGATTTCCTTTTCCCTTTTTCCAACATAGGTAATTTTGCCTTGTTCAAAAAGAAAATCGGCGATACGGAATACGGCCTTGGCTGGTTTCCATTTGGCGGGTATGTGCAGATTGCAGGTATGGCAGATGAAACACAGGATGCAGAAGAACTGAAAAACAGTGAACCTCAGCCCTGGGAATTCAGAAGTAAACCGGCCTGGCAGCGAATGATTGTCATGGTAGGCGGCGTAACGGTCAACATGATCTTGGCGATGGTTATCTTTACAGGATTGCTGTGGAAATACGGGGAAGAATTTCTGCCGATGAAAAACATGACCAATGGGGTTATGATTGTGGATTCCCTGGGATATCAGATGGGGTTACAAAACGGAGATAAAATTTTACGGATTGATAATGAAATGGCCGGTAATTTTGAAGAGTTCCAGAAGGACCTGATTCTGAACGATGCAAAAAATATTACAGTGGAACGCAACGGTGCAGAAGTGGTTTTGCCGCTTAAGGACGGCGTTTTATCGGCAGTTATCAAACAGAAGAAAGCCAGTTTTATTTTACCGAGAATACCCGGCGTCGTGGCGCAGGTACAGGATGCATCCGGTGCTGCAAGGGCAGGGATGAAGTTGGGGGATAAGATTACCGCTGTCAATGATATGCCGACTCCTTTTTATGACGAAGTAAAAAAAGCAATTACTGAAAATAAAGGAAAAACCATTAAGGTCACGGTGGAAAGAGAGGGTAAATTGGTTGAACTGAGCGGCGAAGTTTCCAAGGAAGGTCTGTTTGGATTCGGTTCTCAGGCCTATTCTGAATTACTCAAGACCGAAAGAGTGAATTACAACTTCGCAGCGGCTGTTCCGGCAGGTATTGAAAAATCTTTCTTTACATTGGGTAATTATTTCAAAAGTTTGAAGATGTTGTTTACTTCAAAGGAAGTAAAAGTAAAAGACAGTTTAGGGGGATTTATTTCCATTGGCAAAATGTTTCCGGATACGTTTGACTGGGAACATTTCTGGGTACTGACCGCCACCATTTCAGTGATTCTGGCATTCATGAATATTTTGCCGATTCCTATGCTGGATGGAGGATATGTCGTCTTTTTACTATATGAAATGGTGCGTGGCAAGCCGCTTCCGGACAAAGTTCAGCAGTATGCGCAGAGTGTGGGGATGTTCATCATCTTAGGCTTGTTGTTGTTTGCAAACGGTATGGATGTGATCAGGGCCATATTTAGTTAAAATAAATTTCAGCCTATCATTTGAAATGCAGCTTTTTTCATTAAATTTGCATCCCGTTCTTTTGAAATTGGTTATTAGTTGAATGTCATAAGGTTCATTACTTCCTGGTAACTTCTTTTCTCAGGCGCGCCGAAGTGGCGGAATGGTAGACGCGCACGACTCAAACTCGTGTACGCAAGTGTGTGGGTTCGAGTCCCACCTTCGGTACTCTTTAAGGCATCCTGCGGGATGCTTTTTTCTTTATCATAAACAGATGCGATACCGTTTTCGAAATATATTGACGCTTATTGTTTTGTGCAGTTTCTATCTAAATGCTTCTGCAAAATACCCGATAAAACCGATGCCTTCGGATACGGTACTGAGATTTATATCCAATTTCGGAAAAGATTCCCTGCTGCATTTGCTGGATAATCGAATTGAAAGAGCCGTCCGCTTTTTTAACGAAACTAAGTACGAAATTTATGAACCACTGCCTATTGCTCAGTTTATCGCTGTCAATGATTGTTATGATTTGGGAATCGATTTGTCTGAAAAGAGTAGTATCAACAGGAATGGTTTTTTTAAAATGTACGGTAATGAGTATTACCGCACAGATTCCCTGCGCTTTGCAGTACGGAAAATGAGTGATAGCCTGCCGGATTTCAACAGCCTTTTTTTTCAACATATGAAAGATGATATGACAAAGGTAGGATTTGCCGTTTTCTGCGATGTCATACCTTTTTCAAAAAATAATGCTGATTCAGCGTACAAAAGATCTTTCGGTTGTCCTGCCTACGAAAAACTAAGCATATATTTCATGTTTACGGATTTGGCACGGAATTGTCCTGAGTATATTAGCGTGACGCAAACGTACAGGGAAGATTTATTCGGCCGGTTGTATGACAAATACAGTTTTAAAAGATTGATTGGATGGTGCAATAAAACAGGCATATCCGCCGTGTCTGACAAAACGAAAATTTATAATTCATATGTTCTGACTGCATACGGATTATATGCAAACGATATTACGTTAGACCAAAGATCGGATAATCTGTTTTACCTGTTTGCCTTGCAGAAGGAACTGCACGGCGACTGGCCGGCGCATTATACTTCCAATGTGCTGGTTCATGATGATTATTCCACATTTTATGCTTTATGGGCATTGGTTCAGTTTAGGGAAAAGCTGGCAAACTGGCAGATTCGTTAAATTTCACGGAATGAATTGAAGATTCCCTAAATCTTTTACTTTTTTCAATTATTTTACTTAATTTTAAGTAAAGTATGACATGAGTAGAATTTTACAATCTATCTTATCTGTATTTATCTTTTTTGTTTCCGTAGTTTCCTTCGGACAGAATGGTTATTGTGGTCAGGAAAATCTTCACAAAAACGGTGAAACACCTTACGATTCCGTTTACTTTGAAAATATGATGAATGCATACGTTAATGCAGTAAATCATAAGAATATCAAAATACTGAACCCTTATCTGTTGTCTGAGCAGGAATTTAAAGATATCATTGAATTCAACAGACGTTACTTTCCTCAATGCCTGAGTACCATGGATACCACTTATAAGTCCGTAACATTTATGACCATATACAATAAATTTATAGAAAGGGATATTACCATCAATAAACTTACCGTTGTTGAATCCAGATCTTCATTTTCGTGCAGTAACGGAGAGTTGAAAAAAATACACTGTGATATAAACTTTAATAAAAGAGACATCAATAACGGGATGTCCAGGATTATTTTATTAACAGCCAAAACTTTATCTGGTGATTTTAAAATCGGAATAGAAGTTTGTGAATCTAAACTTTTCACCAATGATTAGACTATACAAAAATGGTGCCTTCGGCATCCTGATGCTTTTTTTGATGACTTTGCCTCAGCATCTCTTCGGGCAGATGTATAATGACGGCGGCCTGCGGCTCAGGGTTTGGGCACATAAGGTATGGTCTGCTGCCAACTGCGGTGATATTGGTGATCAGGAATATAACATTCAGGATATCCAGGCACGGGTCCGAGATGCTGCCGGTACCGGGTATATTACCTCCCCCAGCGGATTCAATGCGGCTTTCTGGGGGGCGGAAAACCGGTTTTACTCATTTAATCCCAACCAGATGAATAACGTAAATTCGGCCGGTCTGCCTTTAGAGGCAGAGGGATATAAGATGCTCGATATAACGTATTCCGGTTCTCAGGTACCAGTAGAATTTCAGGTCTACCTGGGGAAAGCATTTGAAGACGATTGTTACGGCGATATTTTATCCTGCTACCAGGGTGCACCGCGTCAGTATGATGAGTGTTGCTGTCTGTTTGGGGTCTGCGCATTAGGAGATGATTATTTTGCAGGCTCCGCTGGCTGGACTGCAGTTAATTTCCGGGGAGGTAACAATGGTGCAGTCAGTTACACGCTGCCGGTTATGCTCAGCTCAGGTGGTGAGCACAGATATGCGGTGGTATTTGCATACAGATGGGATTGGTCACCGGCATTGAAACCACTGTGCGCTTCACTTCCAAACTATAAAGACGGTAATATTACCGTTACGGCTGATTTAGTCGGTGTATTTAATGATATGGATTGGGATGGCGGTACATGCGGCATTGCTATTGGCGGCGCTGAAGACTTAAGGGTAAAGGTTTTAGCTAAGGACAATATTACTGCCGGCTTTCCTTCATTCCCTACCGGGCCGGGTTCGGCAGTAAAGATTTCGCAGGATGTTCCCGGTTATAATACGTTTGCAGCTGTAAATATTTTTAATAAAACATATACTACTGAAACAAATTTCTCTGCTTTAAATTTAGCATGGGATCTTTTTGAAGAAGACGGATTTTATTTATCCATCCTGGGTTTTGGAATTTCCTGTGGTACGGATGATAATTATGAAGGGTCTGATTATTCTTTTCCCTGGTTTTGTATCAACAGCGATGATGCGCATAATGTAACACGAACCGGCGGACCTGGTGGAACGGTGAACACCGGCTATACCATCAACTGGCGCGACAGCCCGCCGAATACCTATAACTATGTTGAAGTTCCCGCCGTTATAAGCGGATCATCCTATCGGAACTGGATGCTGAAGATACGCTATCGATGGACCATCAGTGCACCTACGGTATCTATCGTCACCACAGACTTACACGCCTGCAGGGGTACTACCCAGTCATTAACGGCTACCACTGCAAATGCAACCTATTTTCAGTGGCAGGTGGCTGATATAAATGGATCCGGGACAGGAAACTGTCCTGCAGGTGCAAACTGGACTAATGTTTCCGGTGCAATTTGCCCAACCATTACCTTTCCGCAAACACTCGGAACCAGGACTTACCGATTAATCGTATACAACAGAAACGGAAGTGGCAGCACTACCAGCTCCGGCTCAAGATATGATTCAGCAGTTTCCAATTGTGTTAGGGTTACTTATTTCCCCTATACTCCGCCAATAGTTTCCACTGCATGCGGACGTTCCGTACCTTCCGGAAATGCTGTTAACTTCTCGGTTCCGGCTATTCCGGCACTGAATGCGATAGGCGATGCATTAGCGGGCTGGCAGTATAATTGGAGCATATCCCCGACAACAAATGTTGCACCTACTTCGGCCACAAATTCCAGTACATTTTCACCTACGTTTGCCGCCGCCGCCGCCGGTACCACCTATACCGTCACTTTAACGGTAGTTGATCCGTGCGGGGCGATTTCCGACTCAACAACAACTTGCACATTTACAGTAACGACACCTTCCTGCGATTTGCTTTATGTTGCACCGGCAGCTAACGGCGGAAATGATGGCAATGCCGGTACGGCAACCTCCCCCTATGACACCATCACCAATCCACTGGCAAATATTTCCGGTTCCAGAAATCATATTCGTATAATGGGTGGGGCGACCTATAGTGAAACGCAGTGGTTATTACCTGCTAATGCAATTATTGACGGTGGTTGGGAAATAGTGAATTTAGCTTTAGGAGAGTGGCGGAAAAATTCAAGCCTTACAACAACAGTTAATTTAAACCCGGGAACACAAAATAACGGCTCGGTGGGTTATCATCGCGGAATAATTTCTAATGGTAACAGCTGGCTGTTACAGGATTTAACGGTAAATGTAAAGGTCTCGACACCTGCAACAGGACAATACCTCAATAAGGGTTACACTGTTTACGGTTTTTATATAAACGGCAATACAGGCTGGGAAATAAAAAGGTCCACAATCAATGCCGGCCCGGGTTCTACGGGTGCTGCAGGTACTACACCATCGGGATCCGGAGGTTCCGGAGTTGGTGGCGGTGCTGGTGGCGGTGGTGGTAATGGCAGCACTTCAGCCTGTGGCTGCGGAGCCTGGGGTACTTCATCGGGAGGTTTAGGCACCTCCGGCAATGGCGGAGCAAGTGGCGGAACAGGTGGCGGAAATTGCTGTGGAACAGGATGTAATGTTGCAGGATGTGATGCAAATGGATGTTATGCCGGAAATGGGAATCCAGGCAATGGTGGTGGAGTAGGTTCAACAAACTGGGCGGGAGGCAACAGGCCTGCCAGTCCGGGTGTAGCCAGCCCCTATTTTATTCCTGCAGGTCAGTCAGCAAGCGGCAGTAATGGATTTGGCGGCGGCGGCGGCGGCGGCGGCGGCGGCGGCGATTATGGAACGTGTTGTACGTGCAGTCCATGTCCCAGTGGTTTTTATTATGGCGTTACAGGAGGAAGAGGAGGTCACGGCGGGCTGCCCGGTTCGGGGGGCTGGGGTGGTGGTGGCTCTTTCGGTATATACATTGTAGGGAATGCCGCAGGGACTTTGAGTCAGTCTGTATTTAATGCAGGAGCTGTCGGATTGGGAGGTAACGGAGCAGTCGGGCAGCCGGGAGAAACCGGATTAGGGCCATATTCCGGCGGCGGTTCGGGTGGGTGCAATGGAAGTCAGGGTAGCGGCGGCGGCGGCGGTAAGGGCGGTAACGGCGGCCCTGGCGGAAGAGGCAGGGACGGCGCTAATGGCATAGCACAGGGAACAGTTAATCTGGCGACAACGCCTGCAAATATTGTAACAGTAGCCGTTGGGGCTTCCGGGGCTGGTGGTCCAAATGCAGTTGCAGATTTCTTAAGAGCAACCTATAATAGAGGTTGTACCAACTCAGTCATTACTTTACAAAAAGCGGCAGGCAGCGCTCCGCCAAGCGGCGCGTTTGATTTTACAGTCATGGGTTCTCCAACACTCATTAATAATGAGTCACCAAATACGACCACTTACGCCAATGTGACCGGTGCATCGACCTTAGAGGTAGTATATAGCTCAGCCGGAGGCTGGAAAACAATGGATTTAACGACCATTAACCCCTGGCAGTATTTTATAAGAGTTTTGGAAACAAGACCGTTGCCAACTATCTCTGTTGCAAAAAAACGCATTTGTTCCGGAGATAATACCTCTTTTACAATTACGTCCAATAACCCCAATCAGGATTTTGCGGGAAATGCATCGGATTATGAATGGAGATGGAGAAAATATAAAGATGGCACTATCCGCACTTCCCCGATTCCTGCGTGGACCAACGGAACAGGAGCCGGAGCAAATACAATTGCACCAACTAATGCTACGTCAGATACCATTACCTATTTGATAGCAGCCAGGGTAAAAGATAAGTGTTGCGGCTGGTCCGGATGGGTATATGATTCCGTCGTAGTTTTCCCGCCTATTTCACCGAATAACACGTTTACAGTTTGTGCAGGTTCTCCGGCCAGTGGCTCAGATGTATGTTTGACAAGTGCTTCACCATTATGCGTAAATGCTCCGAGTGGTGGCTCAACCTATTCATTTATTACCATATTCTACAGATATTCTACTGATAATGGAACAAGCTGGTCTGCATGGAGTACAACCCGACCTACCAATATTACAAAAGCTATCGGTACAACGATTGTTCAAACGATGTCAGCCATAGGTTCATCCATTAGTGTAGTTGGGCTGGGAAATTGTGATACTGCATATTCAATTACACAAATTACCTGGAATATCAACGATACAGTTAACGCAAATGCAGCATTGGTGGATGTTTCCGGCTGCGGTAATCCAAATGCCACGGCTACCCTTCAGGCAGCTTCACCTGCAGTCGGTTCAGGTCAGTGGACATTGGTCACTTCTTCTGCAGGTGTTACATCCAATCCGGCAATGCCAACTTCAACGCTGGATGTGAGTGTGGATATACCATTTGGCGGAAGTGCGACATATAAATGGAAAGTCGTCAATGGGGGGTGTTCTGATTCAATATCTATTCCGATAACAGCACCTTCCGTTTCCAACACTATCATTACGGATAATTCCGATTTATGTTATACCTGTCCTATTCAGAATGGAAATACCTATACCTATTATGATTATGAGGGGAAAATAATTTGTACCATTGAAGATTTAACAGGAGGCGCTTATTCTGCATCTGCTTTAGGTGAAACAGAGGTGTGTACTCATATAAATACGTATACACCAAGAACATGGACAACCGCCTATCCATCAGATTCCATGCCGTATCTTCAAAGATGGTGGTCCGTCAGTCCGGAATTTCCACTTGGCAGACATGCAAGGGTAACGTTATACTTTAAAGCACCGGAGTATGCTTCTTTGCTGGCAAAAGCAGACGGTGGATCCTATAATTTTGCGAGTATCAATGAATTAAGGGTTTCTAAATTCCCGGGCGGCGGCGGTGGTACCTATTCCGGACCAAACGGCAGTACAACCATTCATACACCGGGCGGTCAGATGCTGCCGGCAGGACAAGGGTATTACGGGGGAAATGCGACCTGGACAACTCCTGTCTTTTCAACCTACGCCGGAAATGGAACGGATTATCAGGTACAATTCATCGTAGATACATTTTCCACTTTCTATATCCACCCGGTAAGATTCCCATACGAAGTGTTGCCGGTAGAACTGGTGTCCTTTACCGGAATACATATCGGCGATAAGAACAGGCTGGACTGGATGACGGTATCAGAAAAGAATACATTTAGATTTGTGGTGGAAAAAAGCTTAGATGGGATTAACTGGTTTTATGTAGGTGAAAAACCTGCCGCTGGAAACAGTGCAACTACACTTCGCTATGATTTGTTTGATTATTATCCGGTAGCAGGAAATAATTATTACAGATTGAAAATGATAGACATGGATAGTACGTTTGAATACTCGAATATCATTAACATTCCAATTGCCACTTCTAATATAACCGGTATTATAGGTGTATTCCCTAATCCGACATCACAGGATATCACTATTTTGATATCTTCCAGCAGCAGTCAGAATGCTGCTATAGCTATTTATGATGTATTGGGTAAAGTGGTTAAAACGACAACTGTAAGTTTGTTGACGGGTGTTAACAGCAATACGCTTAATCTAAGTTCATTGGCGAATGCCGCTTATATGCTGGTGTTAACGGACAAAAACGGAACTGAATATAAATACAAGATTGTGAAACAATAATCATAATCATAATTATTTATTAATGTAAAGGGCTGCAGGGTTATTATTGCAGTCCTTTTTTATGTAAGACTTTAACGGAACGAAGTGAATGGAAATTGAACATCAGCAAAAAATCAAAAAAGACAATCCTGTTTATTTTCCCGTAATGAGTATCTTGAGTTAATAAATGGCAGTCAGCACGATTAAATAATACAAAGGCTTTTACAGATACAAGATGGCTACAAATAAAAAATCTACATTAAAGAAACGGCAATATCCTTCATCTGTCCTTATGTCTGATGTAAGTAATCAAAAATCAATATACCATATCTGCAGCGGCACATACTTTCATTACGGATTATTGATATTGTCCGGTTTTTTACTGTTTGGTTACACCGTTACGTTTGATTACGGACTGGATGATGAGTTTATAGTGTCATCTATCAGCCAGGCTGGTCCGGGTTTCAACGGACTTCTTTTTATCTTTAAATCCTGGTTTGCAAGTGCAGATTACCGGCCGGTTACCTTAGCATCCTTCTGGCTGGAAAGATTTTTCTTTAAAGAAATGAATCCATCCGTTTCTCATTTTCTCAATGTGATGATTTTTGTTTTTTTGCTGACCCGGATTTACAAATTCATCGTAATCAGCAGGATGATCGGGGATGTGAATAGGCTGAAGATAGTTGCCTTACTGACCGCCGTATTTTTTCTTGTCCACCCCAATCATGTGAGTGTGGTGGCAAATATCAAAAGCCGTGATAATTTATTAAGTATGACCTTTGGGCTGATGGCTGCCATTCAGCTGATTACGGCTTTCGACCGCATTCAGTATCAAAGAATATTTGTTGCGCTTTTACTGATAGTCTTAGGGCTGCTTTCAAAAAGGGACAGTTTTGTTTTCCTGATAGTACCCGTGCTCGTGCTGTTTTTCTTCAGAAATCAAGGTGTAAAAAAGTTGCTGATTATTTCGTTGCTGAGTTTCTTCCTGCTGATAGTTTCAGCGTATGTAGTAAATGATTTAACGTCTAATCTAGATACGAATTTGAATCGCAGCTTTTGGGGGTTAGATGAGAATCCATTATACCAAAATGATACATTCTATAACAGGATTTCACTTGCCCTGACCTCTTTGTTTTATTACATAAAATTCCTGTTTATTCCCTTTGGCTATTACTTTTACTTCGGGTACAATCAAATTCCGCTTACTTCTGTCTTCTCACCGATGAATATAACCGGTATGGCAATTGTCTTAGTGCTCTTCATATTCAGTATCCGATTTTATAAAAAAAATAAGGTTTATCTATTCTCCATGTTGTTCTTTTTTCTGTCTATCGCGTATGCGTTAAATTTTATCAGCCCGGTTGCGGGTATTGTCATGGATCGCTATAATTTTATTGCATCAATGGGATATTGCATGGCGTTGTCAGCAATCATAACGGATATGCAGCAGTCGGATTACTGGCGAAGGTTGGTAAAGCCGGTCTTTATTGTTTTATTGGTTACTTATGCAGGATGTACAATATACAGAACCACGGCATGGAAAGACAGATACACGTTGTTCGACCGGGACTTGAAACATCTGACAAGGTCTGTAAACGCAAACCGGATTGCAGCGGGTACCTATATTCATTTTGCGTTACAGGAAGAAATGAAATCATCCTACGACAGAAGCCTGACGGATAGTTTCATCAATAAGGGAGAACGGTATGCATTGCTTGCCGTAAAGGCGAACCCGTTATCCGCACAGTCCTGGGAGCATGTGGGTCTGTGTGAATTATACCGGAGAAATGACAGCACTACGCTGGAGATTTTCAGGAAATGTTACCGGTTGGATTCCTCCTACCTGTCTGGTGTGAATTATTTGGGATTGGCATTCTGGAATCTCGATCAGATAGATTCTGCCGCTCATTATTTTAAGTTTGTTATACAACGGGAAAAGATTTTCAGTTATTCTGCCAACAATCTGATAAATATGTACATGCAGCGAAGCAGGCATAGGGAAGCAGATAGTTTGCTTCAGTATCTGGAACGAAGATTCCCGAATGATGTAGGTCTCAAGCGGAAACAGGATGAATTGAAAAATCATCCGGTACCTTTCAGCAGATAATGGATGTGATAGACTGGCATAACCTGAATAATTCAACTCAGATCATTCATCGGCATACAGTGAAGATGCCTGCATATCAGCAGTTGATTTTTTAAAGGTCAACTGTTCTCCCCGTCCTTTCTTGAATACTTTGCGGCCCGGATTCAACCCTTTGCGCAAGGCTCGTCTTTCTTCTTCCGGTAAGGAGACGATGCTCATGCAGTCTTCACAACAGCAACCTTTGTATTTTGCTGTACAGGATTCACACTGGATGAATAGCAGATGGCAGGCCTCGTTTTTGCAATTGGTGTGTGTGTCCGCGGGCTCACCACATTGATGGCATTGGGCAATAACTTCATGTGAGATTTTTTCTCCCAAACGTCTGTCAAAAACAAAATTCTTGCCACGGAATTTATTCCTTAAACCTAGTTGCTGTACCTGTCGTGCATATTCAATGATGCCGCCGTTCAACTGATACACCTGTTTAAACCCGTTATGTTTTAACCAAGCGCTTGCCTTTTCACAACGGATGCCGCCGGTACAGTACATCACCACCGGTTTATCCTTGTCGTTTTCCAGCATATTGACTACCAGAGGCAGCTGTTCCCTGAAAGTATCCACATCCGGCGTAACGGCATTCTCAAAATGCCCGATTTCGCTTTCATAATGATTGCGCATATCTATCAGAATAGTATCCTCCTGATCGGTCAGTCCGTTAAATTCTTCAGCGTTGAGATGGATGCCGCAGTCACTCGAATTAAAGGTGTCATCATCCAGTCCGTCCGCCACAATTTTTTTGCGTACCAGTATTTTTAATTTGGAAAATGATTTTCCGTCATCATCGATGGCATAGTTCAGGCGTATACCTTTCAGAAATGGATAGGAGTACAGATGTTCGATAAACGCCGTCTTGTTATTTTCAGGTAAGGAAATCTGTGCATTAATGCCTTCGCGGGCGATATATATTCTGCCTAAGACATCCAGGTTGTTCCAGGCCAGATACAGTTCATCCCTCCATAATGAAGGTTGTTCCGTTTTGGCGTATTTATAAAAGGAGATGGTAATGCGGTTTTCGCTGTTTTCCAGAAGATTTTTCTCCAATATCCGCTTGTCTACCCTGTTCCAAAGTTGCATGCTTTGTATATTTGGGTTAAATAATTTTTACAAAAGTAGTACAATTAAAAGGTTTTTTGTAATTTAACGTCGATTTTATAAATCAATACAAACAAAAACTAAATAAGATGAGAAAATTACTGGTTATTATTTTGCTGTTAGGAACATTTATAAACCATTCAGAGGCGAAAATTCAGGCAGGTATCGGCATTAATGTGGGTCCCAATTTCGGAAGGATGAACAATGAGTTTTTGAAAGGTAAGTTATCTACAGCCGGTGGTACACTCAGTTTTGTTCCCGGAGTACATGCAGCCATTCAGGGCAGGATATGGATAAATAAGTTTGTAGGGGTAAATCTAGGTATTGAATTCAATATGGGTGGAAGCAGCTACACAAAATATTCAGGTGCAGGAAATGTCATCAGTTCCAATAAAACACATAAAGAAAACCAGCTGACCATTCCTGTAACCATTATGGCTGGTTGGGGAAATCAGCGATTGAGAGTATTTGCCAATGCAGGAGGTTATTTCGGTTACAATATCAGCGGTACAGATGTCAGAACAATCAACAATAATGGTTCTGTTCAGCCTAAAGTAAGTGAAAAGGCAGATTATAAAGAAGTTTATAATAATATCGACGCAGGTGTCAGAATGGGGGCAGGTATTCAGGTATATGTTTCCAAAGACCTGAGAAGCAGTGTAACCTTTGATATGAATTATGATTTTGGATTGGTGAAAACGTTCAGAGGTGCGGTTGATCCGTTTTATAATAACTCTACCAAATTAAAACTGTACAACTCGAAATTTAATATCGGTGTTGGTTACATGTATACGTTTGGTAAAAATCAGGCGGAAGAGCAACCGAAAACAGGTCTGTAATTCATTCAGTCAGCAAATGTAAAAAAGGGAAAGTTACACTTTCCCTTTTTTTATGTGATTCAGCGCATAATCTTTTGAACCATAAGAGATGATAACATCAGCACCTGCACGGCGTATGCTCAACAGCGTTTCTTCTAAACATTTAGAATAATCCAGCCAGCCGTTTTTTGCTGCCGCCTGCAGCATGGCATATTCACCACTCACATGATAGGCGGCAATGGGAATCGGAAAATTTAGTTTCAGTTCGTGAATGATATCCAGATAAACTGTGGCCGGTTTTACCATCAGGAAATCTGCACCCTCTTCAAAATCCATGGAGGCTTCCAGCATGGCTTCCCGTTTATTGGCGGGGTTCATCTGGTAGGTTTTCTTATCACCCGATTTGGGTGCCGAATCCAACGCATCACGAAACGGTCCGTAAAATGCACTGGCATATTTAGCCGTATAACTCATGATGGATGTGTCTGTAAATCCTTTGGCATCGAGCGCATCTCTGAGATAGCCTACACGTCCGTCCATCATGTCGCTTGGCCCGATGATATCTACCCCGGCGTTTGCCTGGGCAATTGCCATCCTCGCTAAGATGGGTAAGGTTTTGTCGTTTATAATTTTTCCGTTTTCAACATATCCGTCGTGTCCGTCACTGCTGTATGGATCCATGGCGACATCGCTGATCAGGCAGCATTCCGGAAACTTTTTTTTGAAGGCAGCAATCGCTTTGAGGTAGAAATTTTTTTGAGAATAACTGTAGCTGGCTGTCTTATTCTTTAATCCGTCATCGACGGCAGGGAATAATATAAAGGAGTACACACCCGCATTCATACATATCTCTATTTCTTTCAGGGCATTATCTATGCTAAGCTGAGACATGCCGGGCAGCGACTTTATCGCATTCTTCTTATTTCGGCCATCCGCTAAGAATAAAGGTTGTACCAGATGTTGCGGAAGTAAGCTGGTTTCTGCTGCCAGTGCGCGTATGGCAGCACTCTTTCTGTTTCGGCGAGGACGTTGTAACATACTGCAAAAATACAAATAAATGTCAGTACCGGGAACAGATGAATATAAATTGTCGATGTGAGCATTTTTTGAGAAAGAGCGGATGTATCAGACTAATTTCTCCAGTGCCAGTTTAATCGACTTTTCCATGTCTTCCAAGATATGAGTCGTATTGAAAGGAACAAAAGGGTTGCCTAAAATATTTTCATACAACTCAATATACCGGTTGGAAATATTGGATACAATTTCTTCCGTCATTTCCGGCACTGTTTGTCCCTCTTTGCCCATGAAATCATTCGCAATCAGCCATTCGCGCACAAACTCCTTGGAAAGTTGTTTTTGCGGTTCACCTTTTTCGAGGCGTTCTTCATATCCTTCGGCGTAAAAATAACGGGAAGAATCCGGCGTATGGATTTCATCCATCAGGTAGATGGTGTCGCCGATTTTCCCGAATTCATATTTGGTGTCCACCAGTATCAGTCCGCGCTCTTTGGCCAGTACCGTCCCTCTCTGAAAAACGGCATGCGTGTATTTTTCCAGTTGCGCATACTCTTCTTCCGGCACAATTCCCTTAGCGATGATTTCCGCCCCGGATATTTCTTCGTCGTGCCCGACTTCCGCCTTGGTCGTGGGGGTGATGATGGGTGTCGGCAGTTGCTGGTTTTCCTTCAGGCCATCCGGCAGCTGTACGCCGCAGATTTCGCGGATACCGTTTTTATAGGCGCGCCATGCCGAGCCGGCGAGATAGCCGCGAATGACCATTTCCACCCGGTAGGGCTCGCACAGTTTGCCGATGGTCACATTCGGATGCGGCACATCCACCACCCAGTTGGGTACAATATCGTTGGTTTTGGACAGATGGTAATTGGCGATTTCATTCAGGATTTGTCCTTTGTAGGGGATGGGTTCAGGCAGTACCACATCAAATGCGGAAATGCGGTCGCTGACAATCATCACGAGGTAACGGCCGTCAATATTGTAGACATCCCGGACCTTTCCTTTGTAAAAACTCTTTTGCCCGGGAAACTGAAAGTGTGTTGCGCTGATGGCCATACGGAATGGGATTGAATGGCACAAAGGTACGAAGTAAGACAGCAGTATCTCTGACAATATTTCCACAGCAGCTGTCTTTTCAACAACAAATTATTTATTGAGGTTGGCAGTTTACCTTCAAGCGAGCGTAGCGACGCTATCTCATAAACTGTCCGGTTACCTTTGCTGCTCACCTTTGTCTGGCCGTATGGAAAGAGTTTCATATATCGTGTGAATGAAAGAAACTAACCTTTGATTGGATAAGCGTTTAGATTTAAGGATCCGGTCAGTGAGCGACAGGTATAACAGAGGCGAGTAATCCAGTGGAACACTCGCCAGTGAGGAGGTGGTGTTGCAAATAGTATGTAGAATCATTCTGTAAGCCATTTGAACCAAGTTTCCTGGGTTATTATAGGTATGTTGTTTTGCAGGCATACACTCATTGTATGTCCTGTTCCTCCATTCATTGGGTTTCCCAAATCATCATAAAATATACCAAAAGTTGCAGGTTTTATATATTCCGTTCCAATTGCTTTAATGGTATCCCGAATTATATATGCGGCTTTTATAGAGTATCGGTTTTTATCACCCGACACATATTGGTCTATTAATTTTTCCATTTTCTTGTTTCTTTTGGATTCATACACTACCTCAGGTTCTGAAGCGATATTTATGTCATCCAATGAAATGGTCTCGTATGCATGATTATTTCTTTGTCTATGCCCGGAGTAAGGTGTAATTACCTGTAATCTTTCATAATCTACTGACCTGACACCTTCAGAAAATAATTGATCAGAGCCGTCTGCATTTCCACTTCGGAAAATCATTTTTTTTGACAAAGATGCCAGCATCTTCCCAAGTGCAATTAGCTTATATTTATCCTTTTCCAAAACTTTTCTCTTACCTTCAAGAAGGATAATTGAATTTTCATTGTCAAATCTGTTAATAAATTCATTTAATGTCATGATTGTTTTTTACGATTACCGGAACTGTTAAAAATAAGCAATTGGCATATTTTTTCAAGATTTTTTAGCAAAAAAGCAATTGCTCTTGTTTAGAATACTTGTTATCATGCCATACGAGTACCTTGGTTAAGGATGAAGGAAGTGGAAAATGGAATGTGACCCCGCAGGGATTCGAACCCTGGACCCGCTGATTAAGAGTCAGCTGCTCTACCAACTGAGCTACGAAGTCATTTATTGAACGAGGTGCAATTTACGATTTTATTGCGTTGTTTTGACCCTCGAGGTTAAAAAAATGAAAAAAGCCGTACTGCAACAGTACGGCTTTGTGTAAAATTAAACAGTCAGCTTAATTGGCATTGCCTTGTCCGTTCCGGAAGTGCTGCTCCCGTTCCGTTTCTTTGTCAAATGCCTTTATAATGTCTTTCACCAATCGGTGACGCACCACATCATCTCCGGAAAGGTGCACCATACCGATGCCGTCGATACCATCCAGAATCTGCATGGTCTTTCTCAAGCCGGATTGCTGGTTTTTCGGTAAATCGATTTGTGTCATATCACCGGTGATGATACACTTGGCGGAAGGGCCGATACGTGTCAGGAACATTTTTAACTGCAGCTGTGTCGCGTTTTGCGCTTCATCCAGAATCATAAAGGCGTGGTCGAGCGTACGTCCTCGCATATAGGCCAGCGGTGCCACCTCAATCACACGGTTCTGCATATAATACGTGAGCTTGTCCGGAGGAATCATATCATCCAATGCGTCGTACAGCGGCCTTAAATACGGGTCTATCTTTTCTTTCAGGTCGCCCGGCAAAAATCCTAAATTTTCACCTGCTTCCACCGCCGGGCGTGTGAGGATAATTTTCTTCACCCATTTATTTTTCAATGCACGCACTGCCAATGCCACCGCGGTATATGTTTTTCCGGTACCTGCCGGCCCGATGGCAAACAGTATATCGTTATTTTCTGAAGAGTCCACCAGTTTCTGCTGGTTCTCCGTTCGCGCACGCACGAGTGTGCCGTTGTTGCCATACACCAAAACGTTATCCTGAAATTGCGGGAAATTCGTTTCATAAGGATTACGCCCGTGCAGGATCTCCTCGATGTGCTTGTCGGAGATTTTTCCGTAGCGTTCGAGGTATTCCACGAGCTGGTGCACTTTTTCGCTGAACACTTCCAGGTCTTCCTGGGAACCGGCAACTATGATCTTGTTGCCTCTTGCGCTGATATTTAGCCTGTTAAATTCTTTTTTCAGGATTTTCAGCTTGTTGTTGTTGAAACCGAAGAACTCTACCTGATCGACAGTTTCTAATTTAATAGTTAGTTCGCTCAATTATTTTCTTATTTTTGTTTTTCAATTCCAAAGAAACGGTTTTTGTATTTCCTTTGGCTTATCAATTTGAAAATAGAATAAAATTTTAAATGGCGGTAATAACGTTATTAACAGACTTTGGAGAAAAAGATTACTATGTAGGCTTATTTAAAGGGGATTTATACTCATCCAGCCCATCAGCCAAGATTGTGGATATCTCACATTCCATACCACCTTATGACATTGTAACAGCCGCTTTTTTTCTGAAAAACGTCTATGCGCACTATCCGAAAGGCACGATTCATATCGTGCGCGTGAATGAACAGGGGCTGGCAAGCCAGAAAATCCTGGCTGCAAAGTACCAGAATTACTATTTCATCGCTCCCGATAACGGAATCCTTACGTTGATTTTTGAGGATAAGCCGGATTTAATCGTGGAAGTGAATATCAAACAGGTAAAACTGAACACGCTGGAAGAATATTATTGCAGGGTGGTGAAAGAAATTATCTTTAACAACAGCATCGGTTCCATTGGCATGGCTATCAACGATTATGTAGAAAAGAAATTTATGACTCCTGCCATACAGCAGGATAAGATTGTGGGTAATGTCATGTATGTCGATAATTTTGGGAACGCCATTACAAATATCCATATCGGTGAGATTGAACGGTTTGGTGCTGAAAAACAGATGCGTATCAATTATCGCAAATACGATTTTATTGAACAGATTGTAACTAATTATTCTGATGTGCCACCAACATACAGCCTGGCACGTTTTAATTCCATCGGATACCTGGAGTTATGCATTAACGGGGGCAGTGCCTCCGATTTATTGGGATTGACCACCGGTGATGCCGTGCAAATATTATTTGAATGATAATACGGATTGTGAAATTAACGATGCGCGAAACGGAAGCAGAAACGTTCAAAATGTATTTTGCTACCGTGTGCGATACCATTCGCCGGCAGAAGGGATGTAACTTGCTGCAGGCATGGCAGGATATCAGCAACCCGGCTGTTTTCTTCACCTACAGTTTGTGGGATAGTGAAGAAGATCTGAACAACTACCGGGATTCCGCTTTCTTTGCCCAATTCTGGAAGACGGTGAAACAATGGTTTGGAGCAAAAGCGGAAGTCTGGAGTTTTGATAAGATAGTGGACTTGCCCTGAGAATTATAGTAAAGATAAATCGGCATTTAGCAATAAGCAATGGAAACAATTTCTTTAAAAGAGTACAGTATACAATTTGATGATTCATTGCAGTCATTAGGTGCTTATTTATCGGAGAATAAGTATTCTGCCGTTTTTATACTGGTGGATGAAAATACGAAAGAGCACTGCCTGCCGCTTTTAAAATCCGTCATTACCGAATTTAATTTAATAGAGACCGAAAGCGGTGAAGAAAATAAAAATCTGCTGGCCTGCGAAAGTATCTGGCAGCAGCTGATGGAACTAGGAGCAGATAGAAAAGCGGTGGTGGTCAACCTCGGAGGTGGGGTGATTGGAGACATGGGTGGATTTGCTGCCGGTTGCTACAAGAGGGGGATTGATTTTGTCAATGTACCCACCACCCTTTTATCGCAGGTGGATTCTTCCATCGGCGGCAAACTGGGGATTGATTTTAAATATGGGAAAAACCTGATCGGCTTATTCCGGAATCCGATGTTGGTGGTGGTTTCTGCTGCATTCTTTAAGACCTTGCCGAAACGCCAGTTTATTAACGGATGGGCAGAGATATTCAAACACGCGCTGATTAAAGATAAAGAACAATGGGAGGTTTATAAAACGACCGATATCTCAACATGTGCCATGAATCCGGTTGTATATGCTTCCTTGCTGATTAAAAAATCCGTGGTGGAAGAAGACCCTTTTGAAAGAGGCTTGCGTAAGATACTCAACTTCGGACACACTATAGGACATGCCATTGAGACCTACTCGCTGGAACATGATTCGGACAGTTTACTGCACGGTGAAGCTATTGCCATCGGCATGATTTGCGAAGCTTATTTATCTGTTCAGAAATGCGGATTGAAAGAAAATGAATTGAAGGAGATACAAACCCTGCTCATTACTCATTTTCCAAAACGGGCTATAGCAGGTTTTGACAGGGATACATTATTCAAAATCATGCAATCGGACAAGAAAAACCAGGGTGATAAGATGCTTTTTGCATTGTTAAATGAAATAGGCAGTTGTGAATATGATGTTGAAGTAACCCATGCGGAAATCGCCGTTGCGATAGACTATTATATTGCCTCATAGTCTTTAGTCTTCTTCCTTGCTCCTTTTAAATATCTCCCAGTTGCGGACGAATCACTATTTCCTCGACAACGGAATTGCCGGATAGCTGCGTGATGGCATAAACTAAATCTGCGATATCCTCCGGCTTGCTGAACCTGTCTTCCGGCAAGTCTGTGTCACCCCAGGAGTCTGTCAGTGTGGCACCGGGGAGGATGGATGTCACTCTTATATTGTAAGGTTTTAATTCCTCTCTTAATGTTTTGGAGAATCCCAGAAGCGCGAATTTGCTGATGGAATAACTGCCGCCGTTTTCATACGCCTTGATACTGGCAATCGAACACATATTGAATATGAATCCTGCTTTCTCCGCCATCATTGCCGGCACTACTTCCTTCGTCAGGTAATAGGCACTGTATAAATTGGTGGCTATCTGCTGTTCTAAAACTCCGTCCTCTTCTTCGGTGATCTTACCCGGCAGGAAAATACCGGCATTGTTGATTAAAACATCCACTTTGTTAAAGTGAGACTGAACAAAACGACCAAATCTTCTTACGTCTTCTCTCACAGCCATATCACAGGAAAAGACAGCGATGGTCGGATGATTCTGCTGAAGTTCTGCTAATTTCTTTTCATTCCGGGAACAAACTAAAACGGAATGGTGGTGAGCGGCAAATTTTTCGGCTATGGCTTTCCCGATGCCCCTGCTGGCACCTGTGATGACGATGTTCATACTATAAAATTATAAATTCTTTTGTCTTTTGACTCATTACCTGTTACTTATTACTAAAAATACATTATTTTTACCCACTTTATAAGAAAACCAAAACAGCAAATGGCAGAATACGTACACGATACCGGAGGCCCCATTTTCCATATTGGAAGATATGTCCTCATGATTAGACGTTGTTTTGTGAAGCCGGAACGTTTTTCCATGTATTGGAAAGAAACGCTTCGCCAGATGGTCAATATTGGTGTTGGTTCCCTGGTGATAATCCTTCTGATTTCCTTTTTTATAGGGGCGGTTTCTGCGGTTCAGTTTGCTTATAACCTGTCCAGTTCCATGGTGCCGATGTATTATGTCGGGTATGTTGTTAAGGAATCCCTGATTTTGGAATTGGCGCCTACCATCTCCTGTCTGGTGCTGGCTGGTAAGGTGGGATCTAATTTATCTTCCGAGCTGGGCACCATGCGTCTGACAGAACAGATTGACGCTCTGGAGATAATGGGGGTGAATACCTTTTCCTATCTGATAGGGCCTAAATTAATGGCAGCCATCACAATGGTTCCGATATTGGTGGTTATATCTGCCGGCACTGGTATCTATGGCGGTTTGCTGGCAGGTTCATTGACGGGATATGTGTCTTCTACGGATTTTATACAAGGGGTATTGATGAACTTTATTCCAAAAAACGTTTATATCATGCTGACAAAAGCAGCAGTCTTCGGGTTTATCCTGACATCAATTTCCTGTTATCAGGGATTTTATGCACACGGAAGCTCCATAGAAATCGGAAAGGCAAGCACCCGTGCAGTGGTTTTAAGCAGTATTATGGTATTGTTTGCTGACCTTATTTTAGCATGGCTATTATTAAACTAACAGATACTACGAAGGATGATAGAAATTAAAGATGTTACAAAAAAATTCGGTGAACAGGTCGTGCTGAACGGAATTACATCTTTTTTTGAAGGAGGGAAAAATAACCTGATTATCGGAAAGAGCGGATCAGGTAAAACGGTGTTGTTGAAATGTATAGTAGGGTTACTTACACCTACCGACGGACATATCCTATTTGACGGGAAGGATTATGTGGCGATGGGAATTGACGATAAAAATGAGATTCGCAGGGAAGTGGGTATGTTGTTTCAGGGAGGTGCCCTGTTTGATTCACTTACAGTGGAGGAGAATGTAAGATTCCCGCTGGATATGTTTACCAAGATGCCGATGTCTGATAAAAATGAACGGGTCAATGAGGTGTTGAAAAGGGTGAATCTGGTAAATGCCAATCATAAATTTCCTTCCCAGCTTTCCGGTGGTATGCAAAAACGTACCGGTATCGCCCGTGCCATCGTGATGAACCCGAAATATTTGTTTTGCGATGAACCCAATTCCGGCTTGGACCCGCAGACCTCCATAGTGATTGATGAACTGATCATGGAGATTACGGAAGAGTATAACATCACCACCATCACCAATACACACGATATGAACAGTGTGATTACAAACGGAGATAAGATAATATTTCTGCATCAGGGCAACAAGCATTGGGAAGGTACCAAAGAGACATTGTTTGAAGCGGACAATCAGGAATTGATTGATTTTATATTTGCATCCGATTTCTTAAAGGAGGCCCGCGATGTACGCTTGAATAAATTAAAAAGTAAACTTAAACAGCAGTGATATTTTGTCACTTCAAAACAGCCAATTAAAGATGAGCATCTTAGTCAACAAAAACTCTAAAGTCATAGTTCAAGGTTTTACAGGTAAGGAAGGAACATTTCACGCAACACAGATGATAGGATACGGCACCAATGTGGTAGGTGGCGTAACGCCGGGCAAGGAAGGTACATCCCATCTGGAAAAGCCTGTTTTTAATACGGTAGAAAATGCGGTGAAAGCCACAGGCGCGGATGTATCTATCATTTTTGTACCGCCTGCCTTTGCTGCGGATGCCATTATGGAAGCGGCGGATGCAGGTATAAAAATTATTGTAACAATTACAGAAGGCATTCCGGTACAGGATATGATAAAAGCGAAGAAGTATGTTACATCCAAAGGTGCAAGGATGATAGGGCCGAACTGTCCTGGAATCATCACCCCGGAAGAATGTAAGCTGGGTATCATGCCCGGGTTTGTATTTAAAAAAGGGAGAATCGGTATCGTATCCAAATCCGGAACACTGACCTACGAGGCGGCAGACCAGGTGGTAAAGGCGGGTTATGGCATTTCAACAGCAATAGGAATCGGCGGAGATCCGATTATCGGCATATCCTCCAAAGAAGCCGTAGAACTCTTTATGGACGATCCGGAAACGGAGGCTATTGTCATGATAGGCGAGATAGGCGGTACCATGGAAGTGGATGCTGCTTATTGGGTAAAAGAGAATATGAAAAAACCTGTAATAGGTTTTATCGCCGGACAAACGGCTCCCAAAGGAAGACGTATGGGGCATGCGGGTGCCATTGTAGGCGGAGCAAATGATACGGCTGCCGCAAAAATGGCCATTATGAAAGAATGCGGCATTCATGTAGTGGATTCACCGGCATTTATAGGTAAAATGGTGGCTGATGTACTGAATAAGCAGTAACAGAACTTGTGCCATAAGGTTTCATACTTCATGCATTCATCCTTAATAACATCTTCTATTTGCATTATTCCTGAAAAATCAGGATACTTGCAGGATAGACGTCGGTTGTAAATTGATTCAATAGGTTATTCTGTTTTTAATTTTTTTACAACTTCCGTTTCTTGACGCAAATTTCATGACTTTCATCTCTTCATATCCCTGGTGGTTTCTGCTTTTCTGTATGGCAACCGGAATCCTGTTTGCCTATCTGCTGTATGGAAGGAGGTCGTATGTTTTTCATGAAAAAGAACACAAAGGATGGAGATATGGATTAGCCTTTATTCGTTTCTTATCAACTGCGCTGATTGCTTTTTTATTATTGTCATTATTGATTAAGCATAAAAAAACCGAAGAAGAAAAACCGGTTATAATTGTGTTACAGGATAACTCCTCTTCGTTGAGTGTGTCCTTTGGCGGCTTTCCGAAAGACCAGTATAAAAAGGCTTTGGGCGCTCTTCAGTATAAGATAAAAGAAAAATTTGAGCTGATATCCTACAGTTTCGGCAACACGCTTTCCGTTTACCAAACCCCGGATTTTTCGGAAAAGGAAACGGATATCTCCAATGCGCTGGAGGAGGTATTCACCCGTCATGGTTCACAGAATATTGGAGCAATTGTTTTGGCATCAGATGGTATTTTCAATAAAGGGAATTCACCGTTGTACATTAAAAATGCATTGGCCGTTCCTGTCTATACTATCGCATTAGGAGACACTGCCATTAAGAAGGATGCGATGATAAAAAGTGTCCGTTATCCTGAGATCGTATACCTCGGGGACCAGTTTACCATCAATGTCCAGATTGAAGCCAATCATCTGAAAGGTCAAAATACGACGCTGGAAATTACTGCTCCGGATGGAAAAGTGATTCTGAATAAAGTCATTCAAGTAACGGAAGACCGGTTTACGTATCAGACGGATGCGATAGCAGATGCCCCCAGACCCGGAGTACAGCAGTACAAGGTAAAGCTAAGAACCCTGGCAGGAGAGGCTATTGCCGAGAATAATTATGATCTTGCCTATGTGGAAGTATTGGATGGAAGACAAAAGGTGCTGATGCTTTATGATGCGCCCCATCCGGATGTCAAGGCTTTTAAAAATGCCATTGAACAGAATAAAAATTACGAATTTGAACAGGCGGATATCAAGATTTTTAAGGGCAATTACAAAAAGGCGGATTTGCTGATATTGTACGGATTACCATCACTAAATACGACCGGTTCCCTGCCCTTGATTCAGGAAATGATGGGTTCCGGAAAACCGTTGTTGTTGGTGTTGTCAGCCGCAACGAATGTTGCACAATTCAATACCCTTCAGAATATCCTGCAAATCACAGGCACCTCTCAGAATGGAAATGATGTCTATCCGGTTTACCAGCCGTCGTTCTCCAAATTCACCACAAATGAAAATACGATAAAGGGTATACAGTCGTTGCCTCCTTTGCTGGCGCCTTATGGGAAATATCTGGCTGCGACGACGTCAGATATTTTCTTGAAGCAGCAGATTGGGAACGTACCGACTAATAATCCGCTGATTCTGATGAACGAAGTGAACGGTAAAAAGACCGGTATCATCTGCGGCGAAGGTATCTGGCGCTGGCGTATGAATGAATTCCTGCAAAACAATAATTTTGATGCCACCGATGAAATTATAAATAAATGTGTGCAGTATCTTACCGTAAAGGCGGATAAAAGAAGGTTCAGGGTGCATACACCCAAAAATATTTACAATGCCAATGAATCCATACAGCTGGATGCGGAGTTGTATAACGAAACCTATGAACTGGTGAATGATGTGGATGCTTCCTGTGTGGTCAAAGGGGATAATGGTAAAGAATATCCGTTTGTATTTGACAAAACGATCAATGCATACTTCCTGAATGCCGGCGTACTTCCGGTAGGAAATTATATGGCCAATGCTAAAGCCACCTACAAGGGGAATACCAATACGGCTGTCTGCAGTTTCTCTGTCCGTCCTGTCTTGATAGAGACTTTATATACTCAGGCCAATCATTCCCTGCTGCGTGTTTTATCGGTACAAAGCGGAGGGAAATTATATTATCCCAATACCATGCAGTCAATAGCAGATGATTTGGAAAAAAACAATCAGGTTAAGTCCATATTATACGATACGTTTTCAACCCGTCCGCTGATAGATATAAAATGGATTTTCGGACTTATCCTGCTTTTGTTGATAAGTGAATGGTTTATTCGTAAATACAATGGAAATATTTGATATTTTTGCGTAACCGATAAAATAGATTTTTCATGAAAAATGCCATCAAAATAGTTCTCTTACTTTTTCTGATTACTTCGCTGAATGCTGCAAAGGCCGTTGAAAAGGGAGATTTTCACGTGATTCTAGCCGCCAATCTTGGGCATCACAGTTTTATACCTATTTATGATCTGGAAGCACCCAATGCAAATACTGGGAAACTAGAAAAATTGGGCTTTATACCCGGTTTTACATTAAATATGGATTATGCTGCCAGCCCTTACTTCAGTATAGGCGGTTGGTTTACGTTTTCCGGCAGGACCTATACCCGTGATTCGCTGAGTGTCTTTAAGGATTTTAAGTACAGAAGTTTCGGATTGGGAGTGCGTGGCGTATTCCATTTGTATCAACTGATTTCCGAGAAAGGAAATACCAAGCTGGACCCGGAAAAATTCGATGTGTATATTCCACTGTCAGTAGGTGGGGGATTTCGCATGAAAAGTAAAGGAACGACCGTTCCTGAATATCAGAAATTCAAAGGTGGTGCCATTGTCGGAACAGGATTGGGGATGTCCTATTTTTTTGTGGAACATATCGGGGCCAATATTGAAGCGGGCTATTGTGAAGGTTCTTATGCCAAAATTGGTCTGGCCTTTAAATTTTAAGGAATTATCAGCAGTTTGATATTCAAGGGCAACGCATAGTGTTGCCCTTTTTTGCTTTTGATTAAAAATTCTTGCTGCGGACTGCCTACTACTCATTACTAATTCGTACCTTTGCCCCGAATTTTTTAAATCTTTAATCCAAAATAAAATCACATGAAAGTTACCGTTGTAGGTGCAGGAGCAGTGGGTGCCACCGTTGCTGACAACATTGCACGTAAAGAATTATGCCACGAGCTGGTATTGTTAGACATCAAAGAAGGTTTGGCGGAAGGCAAGGCCATGGATATGATGCAGACTTCTTCACTTTTGGGATTTGATACTAAAATAACAGGTTCTACGAATGATTATTCCAAGACTGCCGGAAGCGACGTGGTGGTGATCACTTCAGGAATTCCACGCAAACCGGGTATGACACGTGAGGAATTAATCGGTACCAACGCCGGAATCGTTAAGGGTGTGGCGGAAAATATCTTAAAACATTCTCCGGATGCCATTCTGGTTATTATTTCTAACCCGATGGATACGATGACCTATCTTGCATTAAAAGCAACGGGTATCCCTAAGAACCGAGTTATCGGTATGGGCGGTGCCTTAGACAGTTCCCGCTTCAAATTCTATTTGTCGCAGGCGTTGGGTTGTTCTCAGAATGATTTGAATGCTGTTGTTATTGGCGGACACGGAGATACCACGATGATACCTTTAACACGACTGGCAACGCTGAACTCCAATCCGGTTTCCAATTTACTGGATGCAGATAGCTTGAAAAAGGTAGCTGCTGATACCATGGTTGGAGGTGCAACACTGACAGGTTTAATCGGTACTTCCGCATGGTATGCTCCGGGAGCAGCAGGTATGGCGGTGGTGGAGGCCATATTGCGTGATGAGAAGAAAGTCATTACATCCTGTGTTTACCTCGAGGGTGAATACGGTCAGTCTGACATTTGCATGGGTGTTCCGGTCGTAATCGGCAAGAGCGGATGGGAAAAAATCATCGACTACAGACTGAATGACGACGAACAGGCAGCTTTCAATAAAAGTGCCGATGCGGTAAGGGCGATGAACGACGTTCTAAAAACGCTGTAATATTAAATTTTAGGGGTGTTGATAAAAATAACACCCCCCAGATAAAAGATGAAATTCCCCTGTGATAGCTGATTTATATCAATTATTATAATGTGAATATCCGATAAAAAGGGCACTCATTGAGTGCCCTTTTTATTTCTTCCGGTTGATTTGTTTGCAGATTATACATATCTTTCCCAAAAAATACATAATTATGGAAATAAAGAATTTAACAAAGTACCTTGCGGAAGGCATTGGTACCATGGTATTGGTTTTAATGGGCTGCGGCAGTGCCGTCATAGCAGGTGCTGATGGTACCACAGGTGTCGGTTTGCTGGGTATCTCTTTTGCCTTTGGCTTATCAGTGGTAGGAATGGCTTACACCCTTGGCCCAATATCTGGTTGCCATATCAATCCTGCAATTTCTGTGGCGATGCTTGTAGCCGGACGATTAACACCTAAAGACACCGCAGGATACATTATCTCGCAGGTGATAGGAGGCATTGCGGGTGCTGGAATCTTATATATTATTGCCAGTAATCAACCTGCTTTTGAAATGAAAGAATGGGCGCTGGGATCGAACGGCTGGGGCGAGGGGTATCTCGGTGAGTATTCTACGCTGGCGGCATTTATTGCTGAAACGGTGTTTACCTTTATTTTCCTGACAGTTATCTTTGGCACTACCAGTTCCCAAAATTCGAACGGTGCCTTTGCCGGATTGGTAATTGGTTTGACATTGGTATTAATCCATATCGTAGGTATAAAAGTTACCGGTGTTTCCGTTAACCCTGCCAGAAGTATTGGTCCTGCCGTATTTGCAGGCGGTGCTGCATTGACACAACTATGGCTGTTTATAGCTGCGCCGATTGCCGGTGGTGTAGTTGCGGCCCTATTTTGGAAGAAGGTATTGGGCAGAGACTAAACCAACTTGTGAAAAAAATATTAAAAGCATTCAATAGTACCTCTGTTGGATGCTTTTTTTATGTTAAGGTAAAACATAAGTTCGCTTTAATCATTAATTTTACCGGATGAGAAAAACCATACCTTATTTGTTTCTGCTGCTTATGATTGCTTCCTGTAAGAAACAAGATTCAGACGTACTGGTGGAATTTGTCGTCAAAACGACCAATAAGACTCCTTTCGGCAGACCTTATGTATTGAATACCCCTGATAGCAAAATACTTTTTTCAAATTTCAGGTTCAGGGACTCAACGGATAAACAAGTTCTTGTCCAAGATATTTTTCTTTACAAAAATGACAGCCATTCCTTTTCCTTTTCAGTCCCGGAGGGGACGTTTTCTATTTTTGAATTCTCATTTGGACTGGACAAGGATCAGAATGCATCCATTCCGGCCAGTTTTGAAGCAGCCCATCCCTTGAGTGTAGAATCGGGATTATATTGGGATATGCTGAAATACAGATTTTTGGTTGTGGAAGGCAATATTGATAATTCTCCAACCAAGAATCAAACCCCAACAAACCCTTTTTCCATGCATATAGGCACAGATACTCTATACCATACTATAAGTGTAACAGGTTTGCCAAAAGCCGGCAGTAAACTGACCGTTGAGCTGGATTTGGACAAGTTATTTGTATTGGATGCGGATCCTTTTCAAATCACCAATTTCAGTATTCACAGTGAATCTACTGAAATACCCAGGGCGATAGCAATCAAGAATAGTTTTATAAGTGGCATAAAAACAACCATTACTCCTTAATGAGTAAAAGGATAAGCATATTATCAGCAATTGCAGCATTTTTGTGCGCGGTTACCTTGTTTTCCTGTAAAAAAGAAGTGGTACTGATTCCGCCTGCCACAACGCCTTATATACCTCCTGTTATCAGAAATTTCAGAAGTTTACCGGAGAATCCTGATAATCCGATGACTCTGGAAGGCATAGCATTGGGTAAGAGATTGTTTTTTGATCCTATCTTATCGTTAGATTCTACTATCTCCTGTTCCAGTTGTCACAAGAAAGAGAATTCCTTTTCAGATCCATCAGTCAGGAGCTCCGGAGTGGGAGGCACACTTGGAAAAAGACACTCCATCGCTTTGATTAATCTGGCCTGGCAAAAAGACCGGTTCTTTTGGGACGGCAGGGCTGCTTCTTTGCAGGAACAGGCAAAAATGCCTATTGAAGACCCGCTCGAAATGCATTTGCCTATAACACAGGCAGTACAGCGGTTGCAACGTCAGCCTGGTTATATTGATTTATTCTGGAAAGCATTTGGAACTAAAACGGTAAGCGAAGGGTTGGTTACAAAGGCGTTGGAGCAATTTGAAAGATCCCTGATTTCTTATAACACACGATTTGACAGATATCTCCGGAGTGAAGGTACTCTTTCTGATGCTGAGTTGAGGGGATTGCAAATTTTTACCACGGAAAAAGGAGATTGCTTTCATTGTCACAGCACAGCTGCCCCGGAAGTTTTTATTTCTCCGGACAGGACATTTGCCAACAACGGTCTGGATTCCGTTTCTGCAGCAAATGATTTTGTGGATTTGGGGTTAGGCAAGTTTACCGGAAATCCTTCAGATAACGGCAGATTTAAGATACCTGCACTTCGGAATCTTGCCTTCAGCAACCCTTATATGCACGACGGAAGGTTTGCTACGTTGGATGAGGTTATTGATTTTTATAATGAAGGGCCCAAGGGCTCACCTACACTGGAGCCGATCATGCGGGAGAAGGCAAATAAGCGGGTTGAAACCACGGGATTCTGGGGGCTGAATCTGTCAACGCAGGATAAGGCGGATTTAAAAGCATTCTTATTAAGTTTTACCGATTCATCATTTGTGGAATAGAACTTTTCGGAATGTCTGATAATTTGGATGTTACGGCAAAGATTGCAATGTGTTCAGGTACTCCTGCGCTTTTTCCTTATTCCCCAGATTGGAATGGGTTGCCGCCATGTTTCTGATGGCGTCTTTATTGCCGGGATTCAGTTGAATTATCTTTTCAAAACAGCTTATAGCCTTTTCGTATTGTTTCAGCACAGCATAGCAATTTCCGGTATTGTTCATGGCATTAATATGATTACTATCCAGTTGAAGTGTCTTCGAATAATTTTTGATTGCAGAAGCAAAGTCGCCTCCTTTCGCATACCAGTTGCCGATATTGTACCATACATCGGGTTCTTTGCTGTCCAGTTGAGCAGATTTTGTTAATGCATTGAATGCCTCTTCCCGCTGATTGGTTTCCGTTAAACTCATACCCAGGCAATTTAACAAGACGGCATTGTTGGGTTCCATTTGCAGGGCGGTACGGCAGGTTTCCGTTGCTTTTGAATAATTGCCTGTGTAGTAATAGGCATTGACTCCCATGATATAGAATTTTATTTTGTCGGGTTCGTTTTTGTAAAATGGAATACCATTCTCAAAGGCATGAATAACCTGCGGATAGTCTTTCAGTTGGGATTGACAATAAGCCAGCAGGTTCCATGCCTTGAAATTATCCGGAATAATGGCAAGGCTTTGAGTTAAATAACTGACGGCTTCCCGGCAATTCAATAACTTATCCGGATTGTTTTCCGGAAGCGGGATGATTTTCTGTTTAGTGAATTCAAATGCATAGGCGGACAAAACCCTGTAGCTTTTCGGATTGTGTTCTTTATCGGCAGTAAATAATGTAAGGTTGTCTTTCCAGTCCGCATTTCTGCTTACGGTTTTTACAGAAAAGAGTAATAAGATAAAACCCATCAAAACAACCATCCATTTGTACTCCCGGAAGATATTGGCAAAGCTCGCCTCTTTACCGACTGAAAACAGGAATGCTTTTTCCATTAAGAATACAACGGCAAGGCATAATCCCAGTGAAGGCAGAAATAAAAATCGTTCTGCGAGAGTGGCTTCTATTAAAAGAAAAATATTGGAAACGATGGAAAGCGTAATGCCAAAAAACAGGATCCCGAATACAATCACACCCTTCTTCCTGAAGTTTTTAAGAATATAAAACAATAAAAAGAACAGGACCCCCATAGTCATCATGAATCTGTAATCACTGAAGGTGATGGTCGGGAAAGTGTTCAGGGAGTAATCAAAACTCAGCGGATGCGGGAAGATAAATAGCAACAGGTAATACCCCACCAGCATAACTGCCGTAGCGATTCTGTCAGCCGGGTTTTCAGCCGCAACCAGAGAATTATTCAGTACATCAATTTTATTGAAATTCACTAAACTGCCTAAGGCTATTTTACGGAGGATGAAATAGATTGCAACACCAACCAGTAATGCAATCATCACTATCAGTAGTTTTTTGTAATCCATAGCATTGAAAAAATACATGGATAACGGAACAACGGCAAAGAGTGTGATGGCGCTTTCCTTGGATAATACGGCCAACAGGAAACAGATACTTCCCAACGCCAGATCTTTTATCTGTGTAGTGACGGCGTATTTATGGAAAGATTGAAATGCGAGTATGGCGAACAGCAACCCCAGGATTTCATCACGGCTTTTGATATTGGCGACTACTTCTGTATGTAGGGGATGTACTGCAAAAAGTATGGTTGCCGACAAAATAACCAAAGAATGTCTTTGCGGCATCCATTGTTGCAATAACAGATACAGAAGATATATGCTAAGCGCATAAAAAAGTATATTGATAAGGTGCCCTACTATTGGTTGGTTGGGGGCAACCTGCCATTCAATAGCAAAAAAGATTAGGGATAGAGGACGATAAAGGCTTTCCTGGCGGTCCCAGGCGCCTTTTCGATAGGCAGAGGTCATGATCTCCGGTATGGCTTTTATACCTTTCGTTACAATCGTATTTTTTGCCATTACCGTGTCGTCATCCAGCACATACCCGTGATTCACCGTATTGATGTATAGCAGGAAGGCAAATGCGGCAGCTATCCACGGAAACCATTTTGTATAATCAAATGCAGGTCCGACGGACACCTTCGTTACCGGTTCAGTGGTTTTGCTCTGAATAGCCGGTTTTTTAGCTGCAGCTGATTTCTTCATGTTATAAAGCTACAACAAAGATAGGATATTCTAATGTATTGACTGAATGGTATTCAGGTGGTGCTGAATATGGTAAACGGTAAAAAATAATAATTCCCGCACGGTAATCTTTCCGATAATCGGATGCGGAATCAGGTAGGTGTCCAATTCTTCTTCTGTCCAGGAATCCAGGGATTGCAATAATTCTTTTGCAGAATTCTCCCAAAGCTTTTCCACCAGAAATCGAATAGGTACCATGCTTATTTTTGGCTGAAATGGAAAAGTCGCTTTTGCACCTCCGCTCAGGCTTCGCTGATATCTCCATACCACCTCATCGTAGTTTTGGCAGGTGCGGTTGTTGGTATCATATAATTGCTTCAAAACCACTTTCGGTATATTAAGGCTAAGATTGGTGATGAAATTGGATAGGGTCAGGTGGTCTGTATTCTGTGCAATGCTCCATTTTCCGTTTATAGTTTTCTTAAAGGTGGCATCATCTACCGTCTTCAGGTATCCATTTAATTCATCAAAAATGGATATCAGCGCTTCTTTGATATCTTCTTTTGAGTTCATTTTTGTTATCATTGCAGTGTAATTGTATTAAAGTTACACACTAACAGACAAAATCTGGGGTGAATCAGGTTATGCAATTCTTAAATCAATAATCAGGCAAAAAGTCATTGGAAACATTGCATACATATAAACAATTTGTACAGGTCATTCTGCCGCTGGCATTACCCAGATTATATACGTATGCTGTGCCTGATTTTTTAACCGGTCAGTTAAAACCCGGCTGCAGGGTGGAAGTGCAGTTCGGCAGACAGAAACTATATGCGGCACTGGTCCATTCGGTCAGCAATCAGCCTCCGTTGGAATATGTCGCCAAGCCGGTCTTGTCTGTCATGGATGAGCAGCCAATCGTCACTTCCGGGCAATTGAAATTCTGGGAATGGCTCGCATCATACTACATGTGCACACTCGGGGAAGTGATGCAGGCGGCGTTACCGGCTTATTTTAAGCTGGACTCGGAGACATATTTCGTTAAAAACCCTTCTGAAGAGATGGATATTCTGAATCTTCCGGATGACGAATACATGATTGCCGAGGCATTGAACCATCAGGATGCCATTACTGTCAAAGACATTATACAGATTCTGCAAAAACAAACCGTCAGCAAACCGATTAAGAGTCTGCTGCAAAAGAAAATAATGTATGTCAGGGAAACGCTGAATGAAAAATACACACCCAAAACGGATACCTTCATCGCATTGGGAGATAAATATAACGCCAAAGGAATGCCTTCGAAAGAAGCATTCGATTTGGTCGTAAAATACCCGAAACAGGAGGCCGTTCTGCTATCGTTCATGGAATTTTCCAAAAAAAATCAGTCGGTGAAGCGGTCAGAATTGCTAAAAAAAGCAGGTGTTTCTTCTGAGGTGCTGAAGTCTTTAGTCAATAAGGAAATTTTTACTCTGCAGGAATGCGTGATAGACAGAATAGGTAAATCAGGGCCGGATGAATTGACTGCATTTGCATTGTCTCCGGAACAGACAGCTGCCCTTCAGGAAATCAAAGAGCATTTCCAGACCAGGGAAGTGGTGTTGCTGCATGGCATTACTTCCAGCGGGAAAACATTAGTGTACATTGACCTGATAAAAGAACAATTACAGAAAGGAAAACAGGTATTGTACCTGCTGCCGGAGATTGCATTAACCGCTCAACTGATACAGCGAATAGAAAAAATCATCGGTTCGATAGCGGTGTATCATTCCAAATTCAACAATGCCGAACGGGTGGAAATATGGAATAAGGTGCTGAGCGGTGAAACAAAAGTGGTGCTGGGCGCCCGTTCTGCCGTCTTTCTCCCTTTTCAGGAAATCGGTTTGGTGATTGTCGATGAAGAACATGACACTTCCTATAAGCAATACGATCCGGCA
Organism: Sphingobacteriales bacterium; assembly: GCA_016719635.1. Classification (NCBI taxonomy): domain Bacteria; kingdom Pseudomonadati; phylum Bacteroidota; class Sphingobacteriia; order Sphingobacteriales; species Sphingobacteriales bacterium. Next base: position 375,213 of record JADJYT010000004.1, read on the forward strand.
CCCCGCTACCAGAGCCGTGATGCCGCCATTTATTTGGCCAAACAATTTAACGGAAAAGTGGTATTAGGTACCGCTACGCCAAGCATAGAAAGTTATGCGAATGCAACAGCCGGAAAATACGGGTTGGTAAAGCTGAATAACCGCTACGGCGATATACAGTTGCCTGAAATAAATTTTATCAGTTTAACGGAAGCTAACAAGAAAAAACAGATAGTTTCCGGTATCACTTTTGTACTCCGCGATGAAATTCAACAGACATTGAACAATAAAGAACAGGTTATACTTTTCCAGAACAGGAGAGGATATGCGCCTTACCTTGCCTGCAGCAGCTGCAACTGGATTCCGATGTGTAAAAATTGTGATGTGAGTCTGACGTATCATAAGTTTACGAATGACCTGCGCTGTCATTATTGCGGTTATACGCAAAGCGTCGTAAATACCTGCAAAGCCTGTGGTTTGAACGATATGCAGCAGAAAGGATTGGGTACGGAGCGCATTGAAGAAGATTTGAAAACGATGTTTCCGCATGCCAATATCGGCCGGATGGATTATGACACGGTTCGCAGCAAAAAAGGACATGAAAAAATTATTGAAGCGTTTGAAGAGGGAGCCTATGATATTTTAGTGGGAACGCAAATGGTGACGAAGGGGCTGGATTTTGAGAATGTAAGTATGGTGGGTGTGCTGAATGCCGATGCTTTGTTGTTTTATCCGGATTTCCGGGCGATGGAACGCGCGTATCAGCTGCTGCTGCAGGTGAGCGGCCGTGCCGGCAGGAGAGGCAAACGCGGAAAGGTGTTCATACAGATTGGCAATATCCATCATGTGATGGCGGATTATATCTTGAATAAAAGCTATGAAGATTTTTATATGCAGCAGCTGCAGGAAAGGCAGCAGTATAATTACCCTCCGTATTCAAGACTGATTCAGCTGACGCTGAAACACAAAGAAATAAAAACTACCATAGAGGCGGCCACTAAAATTGCCGAATACCTCAATGCCAGATATCCCGGCTGGGTGGTAGGTCCGAATGCACCGATTATCCAGAAAGTTAACAACCTGTATCTGCGCGATATACTGATAAAAATTCCCAAAAACCATAAGGAACTGGCGATTGTCAAGAAAGATATACAACAGTCGATTCAGGCATTATACCAGTTTCAGAGTTTTAAGCAGTTGAGAGTGGTGGTGGATGTGGATTGTTATTGAAGATATTGCATTTTTTTTATTTCCCCTTTCCTTTCCATAAGATCAAAACGGTATAAATCAGGATTTTAAAATCCATCAATAGTGAAATGTTTTCTATATACAGCAGGTCATACCGCATGCGTTGCAGCATTTCTGTAATGCTGGAAGCATAGCCGAATTTTACCATTCCCAGCGAGGTGATGCCTGGTTTTACACGTTGCAGGAGCTGGTATTGAGGGGCTGTCTGAATAATCTGGTCAATGAAATATTTTCTTTCAGGTCTGGGGCCAACAAGGCTCATATCGCCTCTGAGTACGTTCCATAATTGTGGTAGTTCATCTATGCGGTATTTTCGGATGAACTTACCGAAAGGTGTGATGCGTTCGTCATTTTCGGAGGATAACTGTGGAATTCCGTTTTCTGCATTCAGCACCATTGAACGGAACTTGATGATGGAAAATAATTTGCCGTTCAGCCCCACTCTTTCCTGACGGAAGAAAATAGGACCGGCGGATGACTTTTTGACTTTCCATCCGATTGCCATAAGCAGCGGTGATAAAAATAGTAATCCAAAAAGAGAGGCAAATAGGTCAATACCACGTTTGGCGACTCGCTGCCAGGGTTGTATCAACGCTGTCGGGATTTCTATCAACGGCGAACCAAAGATGCTTTGCGTCTTAAATTTTCCCGATAAGATATCTAATTCATCCGGCAATATCTGCACCGTTTTTTCCTGATTCAGGAATGAGATGATGGTACTTTCCATCAATTGCGTCGAAACACTTCCGAGTGCGAGAATGACATCTTCGTAATATATGTTAACCGGATGTATACGGAAAGTCCCATTATCCAGTTCCTGTTTCTGAACAATCCGATAGGGAAGTTTGACCTTAGAGGAATTGATATCCTGTTCTATCTTTTCACAATTTTCCTTGGTGCCAATTAAGAGTGTCGGTATAAAAACTGTTCCATTAGCTATCTGGTGTTTCAGTATCGTTAAGACGCTTAACCTGAATACCACAGTGCAAAAGAAATGCAATACGATAAATCCAAAGAACAGGTAATAGTAGTCTTTGTATCCCTGTATGAGGTCGTTGAGCATTAAACTGAAAAAGAGTATGATTCCGCCGACAAATGACTGTAAGGCTGTTTTATAGATTTCCTGCAGCCTCGACTTTTTCAGCATTTTCGTGTAGGTGTTGGAAAAAAAATAATAAATCACCCAGAAGACAGGGATGAAGAAAATACCGAATATGAACTTTTTGTCATGGATCAGTTCATCTAAACCTAATGCAATATGCTCAATGTATGTTTTACGAAAAATAAAAAAACAACACCAGCCGGCAAGTGCTGCGAAATAGTCTGACAACAGGTAAGCATATACGCCCTTATCGGCATTTTTGTGCATAAACAAAAGTACTAAATTGTAGACGTATTGAGAGACAGAAGAAAAATTAATTTAAAGAGTACCACACGCCGTAAAAATGGGTGATGCTGCCGCCGAGCACGAAACAATGCCATACGGCATGATGGTAGGTGAATTTTTTCCAGGCATAGAATATGACTCCCAGGGAGTAACACAGTCCGCCGGAAATCAGCAGCCACATCACATTTGCCGGCATTCCGTGTATCATCGGCTTGATGATGAAAACCGCCATCCATCCAAGTACAAGGTAGCTCAGGGTGGAGATGAAGTCATATTTGCCGGTAAAGAAAAATTTTAATAATACGCCCACTGCTATGATGCTCCATAGTATCATTAAAAACGTACCGGCTTTGGGATTGGTAAGATATTTGGCGATGTAAGGCGTATAACTCCCTCCAATCAGCATATAAATGCTGATGTGGTCCAGTACGCGGAGTTTCTTTTTGAGTTTTTCTTTCTGGATGGCATGATAAATGGTGGAAGATGCATATACCATAATCAGGCCGATGCTGAATACGATGCATGCCACCAAATAGATGGTTTTAACGTGAAAAGCTTTGTGCAGTAAAAAAGGAGTCGCAATCAGAAAGAATAAGATTCCTATTCCGTGTGTTATACTGTTAGCAATTTCCTTTTTTATTTCAACTTTCATTAAGTATATTTATGAAATTAAAGATACAGAATAATATGAGAAAACCGGCTGTGAAATCAAGGCGTCCTATTATCGTTTCTTTAATAGTAGGTATCTTTTTCGTGTCTTGTTACCCGTTGTCAACCGGAGCGATTAAATGGAGAATCAAATGGGATAAGAATTTACTGGCCGGAAAAAAGGAATTCTTGTCCGCAACCGTTTCCAATGTATCCAAATCACCCAACATCATTTTAATCGTGGCAGATGATTTGGGGCTGAATGACGTCAGTTGTTATGGCAATTCCACGGTTCAAACGCCCTTCATCGACGAATTGGCACAAGAAGGGGTGAAATGCACAAAAGGGTATGTATCTTCTCCGATTTGTGCACCATCGAGGTGTGGTATTCTCACCGGCCGCTATCAGCAGCGATGCGGATTTGAAACCCAGCAGATGGAGTTTTATCCTACCAACCTGATTGAGTATTTTACGGGCAAGTATTTCTCTGAGAAAGACAGCTCCTGGGTGGTTGTTACAAAGCCGCATTATCCCAGAGAATGGGAAATTGTCAAACAGGGTATCCCTCCTTCAGAAATAACACTTGCAGAGTTACTGAAAAAAAATAATTATGCTACCGGTATCATCGGCAAATGGCATTTAGGTAAAAATCCGGAAATCAATATTCCCGGTAAATGCGGCTTTGATTATCAGTATGGCTGTTATGGTGCCTTCACCTTGTATGCCGAAAAAGAATTTCAGGATAATATTGTGAATCACCGGAGAACAAATTTTGAGGCAAAATATCAGTGGCAGATGGCAAGGAAGGAAGACGCCATGATTTATGAAAACAACAAGAAGATAAAACATGAAGCACAATACCTTACGGATGCGATTCGTGACCGCTCCATTCAGTTTATAGAGAAGAATAAAGACAGACCATTCTTCTTATATATTCCTTTCACTGCGCCGCATGAGCCTTATCAGGCGCCGCTGGATTTATTTGCCAGAGAATATTATAATACAAAAGATAAAGGAAAAGCGGTTTATAATGCCATCATCCGTTCCATGGATAATGCAGTGGGTGCGATTCACCAAAAAATAAAAGATTTGAATCTGGATGAGAATACGATGATTATATTTTTGAGTGATAATGGGCCTGCCACTTACACACAGATTCCTACAAGTGAGCCATTGAAAGGCGGAAAACTGACACAATTTGAGGGAGGCATAAAAGTTCCGTTTATCTTTAAATGGAAAAGCCATTTGCCGGAAAATACAGCTTATAATGAATCGGTCATTTCGCTTGATATTTTTACAACCGTCGCAGCCATCTGCAATATCAATTTATCTATCGACAGAATTTATGATGGTACCAATCTGTTTCCGTATCTGTCCGGACAAAACGATGCTGCTCCGCACGATAAATTGTTTTGGAGGGCGGATCACATACATGCTGTCATAAAAGGCGATTATAAACTGATTTTCAGTTCAAGAGATAAATGGGTTGAATTGTATAATCTGAAAACTGACAAGGGAGAGAGAAACAATCTGCATCTATTGATGCCTGATAAAGTCACGGAATTGACCAAAGATATCGAGGACTGGGAGTTGACGCTTCCCAAAAAACCCTTATGGCCGCGGCTGATGGACCATCGTTTTATAATAGAAGGGGTAGAATATTTATTTCCAACCTAACCTGTTTCTATGCTGTATTCCGTGTTTTACATCTTATTAAGGCATCATCCGACTCGATTCTTGTGTTGTCTCGTATCCATCCTTTTTATTTCCTGTGAGCCTAACAAGCCTTCCGGATGGATTAGAAAGGACGGCATGGTACTGATTCCCGGAGGAGAATTTGAGATGGGCGGAAACAATGAGCAGTCAAGGGTTGATGAATTTCCTGTACATAAAATGAAGGTACCTGATTTTTGGATGGACGAGACAGAGGTGACGAATGCACAGTTTAAAAAATTTACAGACGCTGCCGGCTATGTTACCACCGCAGAAAAAGATTTTGAATATCAGGATGAGCAGGGTAAGCCGGTTTTTCAGAAAGCAGGCTCTCTTGTTTTTAATCCTCTAAAACCCGGTGAAGAAGCAAACCCGAATACCTGGTGGAAATTTGTGGAAGGTGCTGACTGGAAACATCCTGAAGGGCCGGAGTCTTCCATCGAAGGCAAAGAAAATTTCCCGGTGGTACATATTTCCTGGTATGATGCATTGGAATATTGCAGGTGGTCCGGAAAACGGTTGCCAACGGAAGCGGAATGGGAATATGCAGCAAGAGGTGGTATGGAAGACAAAATTTATACATGGGGGAACGAGTCTGTTAATAGAGGAAATCAAAAATGCAACAGCTGGAACGGCGATTTCCCGTATCTGAATACACGATTGGATAAATACGAACGGGCAGCTCCGGTGAAATCCTACGCTCCTAACAACTTCGGATTGTATGATATAGCCGGCAATGTTTGGGAGTGGTGTGAAGACTGGTATGTGAAAGATATTTATGTTTATTGTAAGAAAAATAATATCTTTAATATATCTGTTAATGACAGGCAAACAGAAATTATGAAAATCGAACGACCTATGGAAAAGGTCATCAGGGGCGGCTCATTTTTGTGCAATGACAGCTACTGTTCCGGATTCAGGGTGTCGGCACGAATGAAAACATCACCTGAAACCGGTTTGCAGCATACGGGTTTCAGATGTGTGCGTGATGTAAAAGTTAAGTGACATGAGAAAGAGTTTGATGATTGGATTTTTATTTTTGGTTCCATCGCTTTTATTCGGCGAAATGAAACCCCATGTGTTTAAGATGGGTGCCCGCCCTAAACTTCAGATTGGTTTTCAGTCCGGGATAAATATAGACCATTATGTTTATCAGTATAAAGCACAAAAAGATGTTGGATTGGGGTATCAGGGCGGGATTTTTTTCAGGGTATCCAGACAGAAAGTTTTTGCTCAGTTTGAACTGAATTATTTGTGGTCACAGGTTCATATCAACAGTGATGCATTGACAGGCACTATCGGTCAAAATATCCCAATTGGTCATCTGACCATGCGTTATCATACGTTTGGAATTCCTTTTATTTTTGGCGCCATCCCTGTCAAAAAACCTATTTTTAAGTGGAGGATATACAATGGAATCGAGGCTGATTTTATCATGAAGGCACATGCCGTATTATATCAGCAAAACAGTAAAGAAGTCTATAAGCTGAAACTGAATGAAAAGAGAGCAATACTCAGGCCGGAACAATTCAGTTACCAGCTGGGAACCGGAATGGATATTGCCATGTTTATCTTTGATTTTAAATATAATTTAGGATTCCGCAGTTTTTACAAGGAAGTTTTCCGGACGCAGACCCACATGTTCCAAATGACAGCCGGCGTCATATTTTAATTTTTTTTTACATCTTGTTATTGTAATTTATACATCGAGTTTCTATTTTTACCGTTATGTCTGAATATCTATTTGCCTATGGCACCCTGCGCCTGAACCAAAATCACCCTATGGCGGGGGCACTGGCTGAAAATGCGACCCTCATCGGCATGGCAATACTGCCCAAAGCCCGTTTATACAGAATTGACTGGTATCCGGCATTAATCGAAACCACGGATGCCGGTGATGAAGTCATAGGCGATGTATTTAAGCTGAACGATGCTGCGGTACTGAAGAAAATAGATGAATACGAAGGGATAGGAGTTGGAACGGTACCGTATGAATACAGAAGGGTAAAGGCAACCATCAATACGGAAAAGGAAGAGCTGGAAAGCTGGGTGTATTTTTACAACATCCCCCTTCCTGAAAACGCTGAACGGATAGAATCCGGTGATTTCTTAAATCCATGATATGCGAACGGCAAGCCTGATAGTAATGATGAAAATAGTTGGCATACTGTATGCACAGGATTCTTTATCCGTCAGGCCTAAACATTTAAATGCACAAAGTATTTTATTTGCGGATACCCAGAAGCAAAAGCAGGATTCAGCGATTTTCAAAACGCCAGCCTACAAACAGGGATTTTTCTGCAATTTCGAAGACCAGCTGAATCGCAAGAAAGTACCGATAGATTTTTCCCTGGGAAACAGCAAGTATTAATTCACCCACATCTTCAAAAATAAGATCCGTTATGCAGGACAGAGCCATTGTAGATATGAATATAGACCTGGAGGATTTTTTTCAGACCAAAACGGTTCAGGTTATCGAAGCAATTACCGGCGATGAACAGCCGTTATGGGGAATGATGAGTATCCATCACATGCTGGAGCATCTTGTTTTCCCCCTTGAGTTTGTCCTTTTCAACGAGAAGGTACAGCTGATTACTCCTGCAGAAAAACTTCCAAGGCAGCGGGAGTTTTTATACAGCGAATACGGCATGCCTGTCAGTTTTAAACCACCTTTTCTTCCAAAAGACGAAACTGTTCCCCTGAAAACCGCAACCTTACAGGAAGCAAAAGACCAACTGAAACGAACCATTTCGCAATTCCTCCATACCATTAACAAGCCTGATTTTACAACATTGCTGCATCCGTTATTCGGTCGGCTGGATAAACGGGAATGGCTGATTTTTCAGTACAAACACTTTATGCATCATTTTATGCAATTCGGATTGGTGTAGTTTAATGAAAAATTTACTGTATTATCTCAAACAAATACCTGTTATTCCCTAACTTCGTCGCATTATGGCAATGGAACTACCTACCGTACAAGGGATCTTAAAGGCAAAAAATGTGCTGAGCAATGTTGTGGAAACCACTCCGTTGAAGCTCAATGAGCATCTTTCAGAAGAATTCGGTTCAAAAATTTATCTCAAAAGAGAGGATTTGCAGGTCGTTCGTTCCTATAAAATAAGGGGTGCTTATAACCTCATGTCTCAGTTGTCTGCAGCACAAAAAAAACAAGGCGTCGTTTGTTCCAGTGCCGGCAATCATGCGCAGGGATTTGCCCTGTCCTGCAGCCTGCTGAAAATAAAAGGGATTGTCTTTATGCCGGTGACTACACCCAAACAAAAGGTATCTGCGGTGGAACGCCTGGGTAAAAAATATGTGGATATTGTTTTATCCGGAGATACCTACGACGATGCAAAGAATGCGGCCATCAAATTCACACAGAAGGAAAATAAGATTTTTGTTTCCCCATTCGACCATAAACTGATTATTGAAGGACAAGGTACGGTTGGTTTGGAAGTGCTGGAGCAGATGGGTAAGAAAAAGATTGATTATGTTTTTGTTCCCATTGGCGGCGGTGGTCTCGTTGCCGGAATCATTACCTGGTTCAAACAGTTTTCGCCTGCAACCAAGATAATCGGTGTGGAACCGGCAGGAGCGCCGGCGATGGAACAGTCCATCAAAAAAAACAAGGTCATCCTGCTCGATAAAATAGACAGTTTTGTGGATGGCGCTGCCGTCAAACAGGTGGGACATATCACCCTGCCGATTTGCAAAAAAGGACTGGATGATATGGTTCTGGTACCGGAAGGCAGAATCTGCACCCGCATTCTGCAGCTCTATAACCAGGATGCGATAGTGGCGGAGCCGGCTGGTGCCTTGTCGATTGCCGCACTGGATTTTTATAAAGAGCAGATCCGGGGAAAAACGGTGGTCTGCATCCTGAGCGGTGGTAATAACGATATCGAACGTATGCCGGATATCAAGGAGCGCTCCCTGATTTATGAAGGATTAAAACATTATTTCATTATAAAATTCCCGCAGCGCAGCGGTGCATTGAAGCAGTTTGTCAATAAGGTGCTGGGTGAAAATGATGACATCACGCTGTTTGAATATACCAAGAAAAACAGCAAGGAAAGCGGACCGGCTTTAGTCGGTATCGAGCAGAAAAACAGGAGCGATTACGATGCACTCCTGCAGCGTATGAAGAAATATAAGGTGGATTATATTCCGATTCAGGAAAACCCTATGCTGTTTAATTTCCTGATATAACCAGACATTATTGGAAATTAACACCATTGCGAATGTATTTACGGGTAACAATCAGGTGTATGAATCTAACCGTTGGTTTTCCTGTACACAAAATGTCTGATTTGTATCATACGAACCATTTGCAATAGCTCAAAATTCCCTCTTTCATATAAAACAGCGTGTTAATTCCCGAATACTCGATGAAATATGCCAAATACTCAATTATAATCATTTCTGATGAATTTATTGTAGATTTAATTAACAAATATACAACGATGAGAATCATCACTAAACATGTAACCATTATCTGTATCTGTATGCTTGCTGCCTGTAATAAAGAAATTACCGGCATTAATACAACTTTCAAAAATCTGCGTGTAGAAGTTGGCAACAGAGTATCCTTTGTACTTAAAGAAGATGGTTCGCTTTGGGCAAGCGGGAAAAGAAATGGAGGAGAACTTGGTATCGGCACCGGACCAAACAGCGCTACGTTCATGAAAATTGCTGATAGTGTTGCTCAGGTATCGGCAGGCAGCTCTCAAACGTTCATTTTAAAGGCAGATAAAACGCTTTGGGTTACAGGAAGTAATTATGTTGGTGAACTAGGAATTGACGATACAATTCACGCTAATTTATTTTATTTCACGTTTGCAGAAGATAGTGTGGAAAGTATCAGTTGTAATGGTCAATCGTCTTTTATAATAAAAACTGATTATACACTTTGGGCTGCTGGCAATAATGACAACGGACAATTAGGTTTAGGCAGAATTGGCTCAACTCCTGTTTTTAAAAAAGTAAAAGATAATATTGCGTTTGTTTCAGCTGGCAACGGACATTCGTTGGCTGTTGACCGTTCAGGATTCTTGTATGCGACAGGCGATAATGAATATTTTCAATTTGGCAACGGTACGGATAATAGTTCCAATACCTTCAGATATGTGTTAGACAGCGTTAAAATTGCCGCTGCAGGGAGCAGTCATAGCATGATCATACGAATGGATAATTCACTTTGGATTAGTGGCGTCAACCAGTTTGGTGCAGTTGGTAATGGTAATATCGGCGATATTATGGCATTTAATAAAATTGCGGACAACATACGATTTATAAGTACCGGCGATTACACTTCATTTTATGTTGACTTTGCGGGGAATCTTTATGGAACGGGTGCAAACCATCACGGACAATTGGGAGACAGCAGCACAGCGCATCCGGTCACTGCCTTCAAACTGATTCATACCGGCGTAACCAATGTTTCAACAGGTTTTTACAATTCCATGATTATGAAGAATGATACCGTTTATACTACCGGTAACAACGAATATGGTCAATTAGGTGATGGTACAAATTTTAATTCTTTATATTTCAGAGTTGTATTTGACCGGTAATTGAAAAGTATCTGCAGGATGCTTTACCAAACCTGGCAGATTCTCAGATAAATATAGAATTGGACTATTTTTTAGTACATTATATTTTAGGTTATAAATAAGAATAAAATGAGAAAATTCACTCAGGTATTTATCTTACTGATGGCAGCTGTATCAGCAAAGGCTCAGGAATTTAAGATACTTTCAACAATCAGTGTTGAAACAGACTACGAATACGGGGGCGTAAAAGGGTTTAATATTACTTATAAATACAATTTCCTTTCACTGGAAGAATTTGCACATAACGACACGTTGCTCCGTGGCTGTGAATTTAAATTAACGACACAGCTATTGGCGAATAATGAAAAGGTAAAACCTGCCCAGGGATATAAATCGGTTACAAACAGCAGTGGTGTTCTGGAATATACTATTAAATTAAAAGGAAGGGAAATTCAACCTTCATACTTTGATAAAAAGGTAACACAATTCATTCCTTATGCCGCCCTAAATCTTACTGAAGGCGAAAACACCGTTACAGTACAGGCAGAAATGAGCGGTAAAGATGCAGATGGACATTTGCATCAGCATAAAAAGGAGAAAAAAGACATTTCATTCAAAAAACCGCCCACCAAATTATTTACCTTGAATATAGATTATATAGAAGTAAATCCACATAACGCAAAGGGCCATGTCTGGGATTATGCCATGTTTAATTCGGATGCACCAGATGTTGGGGTAAATGTTTTAGTGGGCAATACAAGCGTGTTTAGGTCAAATGTAAATGATTCACACATGTTTGCTGCAGGACCCAATTCAAAGAATATCTCATTTATGATTTCAGCAAAAGATAAGATCAGCGTTCTGATCCAAGACATTGACGTACTGTTTCATGACCTTATCGCTAAATGGGAGATTGCCACTAGATATAAGAAAGACGGTCAGGTCTATACATACGATAACACAAACGCCAACATCAAGTCATGCAGCGTAAATTATAAAATTAATTAGTATGAGCAAGAAATCAATAATTTTCGGCATTTTATTTTTGATGATGATAAGTGCCTGCAAAAAAGAAAATCAACAAACGCCGGTTGTTTACGTTGCAGGTCATCAGTTAAATGGAGCTGATAACTGGATAGCTAAATATTGGAAAAATGGAAAATTAATAAATCTGTCTGATGGAACCAAAAGCGAGCTGACCAACACCATTGTAGTGCAAAATGGAAATGTATATGTTTCCGGAACTGCCTATTATGACGGATTTTCTGTAGCTAAGTATTGGAAAAATGGAACTGGTATAAATTTAACAGATGGAACAGCAAATGCCTTTACAACAGATATGAAAGTTGTTAATAATGATATATATATTTCAGGATCAGTAATAGAAGATGGAATTTACAAAGCTGTATATTGGAAAAATGGAATAATTAACTATCTCACAAATGGTCCTAACTATGCTGGAGCAAGTTCTATTTTTATTCTAAACAACAATGTATTTGTTGGCGGCTATAAAAGAGCTGCAAACGGAAATTTAGTAGCAATGTATTGGAAAAACAGTGCCCCATTTGTAATTTCAACATCTGCAAATTATTCAAGGGTAGATGACATAGCTGCAAAAGGCGACTCGGTTATTTCATTTGGTTCAATAGATGACAAACCAACCTTTTGGTTAGCTAATACTGCATTTGAAATTGTTACAGACCTGCTCACCCCTAAAAAAGTAGTCTTTAACGGCGATGATATGTATATACTATTCTCAGGATTTGATACAGAAATTGATAATAGGGCAAACGCATACTTAAAAAACGGTGTAATAAATATAATCGATGAACCATCCAGGCAGGGAATAACACTAAATGATATTTTTATATCTGGAAGTGATGTCTATTTAGCTGGAAATGATACAAATAACGACGGCGCAAGTCCTATGATTGCACATTACTGGAAAAATGGCAAAAGCTATAACCTTACTTCTGAAAATACGGCTGAAAGAAGAGCAGAAGCAACATCTGTTTTTGTTGTTGAATAATTTATCTGAAAAATTAAAATCCAAGTTAAATTTATACAATCAGCTGCAAAATAAAACATACAATATGAAAAAGAAAGTAATTATAATTGGCATTTTATTTTTGATGATGATAAGTGCCTGCAAAAAAGATAAACAGCCAACTACAGATGTATATCTGGTTGGTCAGCAAAGTATATCTGGTGATGAAAATATAGCCATTTTGGTGAAAAATGGGAAAATAACTGCGTTGGGAACACCCGCTTATATTTCTGCTGCAACCAGCATAGTTGTGAAAAATAACGATGTATTTATTGGCGGAAGTACACGTAGGGTACTAGGTGAAAAGAGTATTGCAAAATATTGGAAAAATGGAACGGAAACTACATTAACAAGCGGAACATACAATGCATCTGTTCGTTCTATTGATGTGGATGAGAATAATAATATTTACTGTGCAGGTTACGAATTTAACAGCAATAATAAATCGGTTGCAAAATACTGGAAAAATGGAATAGCAGTTAATCTCACCAATGGCACTTATGATGCACAAATAAATAGCATTAAAATTTATAATAATGATATCTACTGCGCAGGGTATGAAAAAAATCCGGATAGTGAAATTGTAGTAAAGTATTGGAAAAATGGAATTCCTGTTGATTTAACAACAGGACAAATTAATGCTAATGCGATGTCAATATTTTTATATGCTAATGATGTGTATGTAGCCGGATACGCACTATACGGCGGAAAAACCGCTGCCGCACTCTGGAAAAATGGAATCGTTACATTTTTATCAAGCGGAGTTAATACTGAATTAGCAGCAGATGTGTTTGCAAAAGATAATGATGTTTATGTAAGCGGAACTGCAATAACAGGAGGAGGAGACACTGAAAATAAAATTTGGAAAAATAATACAGCAACAGTATTATCTAATGACCTAAACAATAGCGATCCTTCTGTTTTCGTTTCAAAAAATAACGATGTATATGTAACCGGCTATTCCGGAACACCGGCAAAGTACTGGAAAAATAATGTTATTTCAGATGCAACAGAAGTAACAGCAAATCGGACAACAATCAGAGATATTTTTGTTGTAGAATAATATAATTTCACAAAAAAAACAAAATTTATGAAAAAATACACACTCATCGCCTTTTTAATTTTTATTCTTTCAGTAAGTGCCTGCAAAAAAGATAGAATCAATGAATTTATTGATATTTATACTACAGGTTATATTTCTCTTCCTGATACGATTATTGATGGAATTGCCGTACCAGAACGGCAAGTGGCTACCGTATGGAAAAATGACTCTCTAATAATACTTTCTGATACATCTTCAGAAGCCAACGCCATTTTCCTTCAGGATGATAATATGTACGTAGCAGGACACTTTTTTCCTGAAGGTGCAACGTATTGGATAAATGGTATACGCCAAAACTTACCAACTTACAGAGGATATGCTGCCATCACAACTGATATTGCAGCAATGTCAAATCTTGTATATGTAAGCGGTTATGTTGCACGGGTATCAGATTCGATCTACACTGCCAAACTTTGGCGCAATGGTACGGAAGAAGTATTGGCAAACAGCACAGATGCTGTTGCAAATGCTGTTGCAATCAATGCACTGGGTGATATATATGTTGTTGGATGGAAAAAAATCGGAAACACTATTAATGCTGTTTATTGGAAAAACGGACAACAATTTATTTTAGGTCCTGGCGTAGCGAATGATATTTTTATTGTCAATAACACAGTATATATTGGCGGACATACTTACAACAATTTTGGCGGACAAAGAGCGGCATACTGGAAAAATAATTTAATATCAATCTTAGAAAATGATTTAAATTCAGATGTAGTTGCAATCTCATTTTCTGATAATGTTGTTTTTGCTGCTGGCAGAACAAATAACGATGCTTGTTATTGGCGTGATGGCTCAAGGTTTCAGGTACAAACGAGCGATACATATAATAATTCTATCAACGGAATGGCCACATACGGCAATAGTGCATTCTCTGCAGGTAGTATACTTATCAATGCTGAACAAAAGGCATACTACTGGGAAAACAGATCAAAATACATCCTGCCTGCCGGTACTTATGATTTTTGGTCTGAAGCGAATGATATAGCCATAAAAGAAAAATAATTATCTATCCAAAATAAATTATTAACTTATAATATCACTATCATGAACTTTAAAAATCAAATTAATTTATTATATAGTATTGCAATTGCAGCAATCGTTTTATTAAGTTTTTCCTGTAAAAATAAAGATACAGACAGCACTTTCTACGAGCTTTCTATTACAGATCCTAACGGAACTACTTTACCATTTACGGTCAACGATGAAGGATTGTTGGCTGGCTATATTGACAACATTCAATATGGTTTAACTTTTTCGGATGGACCAAATTCAAGTGTCATCGCTAAACTCTATCGTTTAGATTATGCAGTAAATGAATCAGCTAAAGTTATGCAATTAACAAAAGTTACAGCAGCCGTTGATACGATTCCTGAAAGTGCCTCTAAGAAAATGAATGGCGGAAATAACCGTATCTTTGATATTAATGTAACCAATATTGCAGCCAAGAAAAATGACAATGGTTGGAATGAATGTGCTCAAACTGGTGTTTGTTGCAGTATAGACCAAGAGAATAAGATAGTTTGCTGCGGTTCTTGTGATCCAATACCTGATAACTGTAAAGGTTGTGGATTAAAAAAATCCATTCGGAACGGATCTTATTATGGCTACACCGGAAGATGAACCAACTTTAAAAGATCTTTTCAGAAATTACAATACCCTTACGGTGAAATTAAAATAACACGCAACAATGTCCAACACCCTGCAAATAGCACAGCAACTAATTAAACAGCCAATTGCCCTTTACTACACGAATGAGATGAGTAGTGGAAGAAAGCTGGCGGGTTTGATTTTGCTTTCATTTTTTTTATTGCTCGGTATCGGCATTTTTAAGGGTGGCCTGGAAGCCGAAGAAAATGGGGTGTATTATATGGTTTTTGGTGTTGTATTAGGTGCGTTTCCGTTTTTCCTGCTCTTTTTAATGATAAATAATAAAAAAAAATCAATAGCTTTAATAGACAAAGAAGGTGTTACACTAAAAAACAATAAAAAATATAATTGGGAAAACTTACGCAGCATCACCTATCATACTTCATTATATGAAAAGATGGAAAGTGAAAGGTATATCTCTATTGAGTTCATTTTTGCAGATAACAGCGCTTTTGTCTTTTATGATACAGATCAGTTTTCAAACATAGTATATATAGCAGAGAGATTACAGGTACCCATAAAAGAGACAGCAGTTGCACGATTTAAATAATATTATTCATCACAATAAAACAAATTTATGAAATCAGTTAAAATTTCAGTTATTCTTTTTTTACTGGCAGGAAGTATGGCCTGCAGTAAAGTGACCGTAACAAACAATCCGGACATAGACGACAGAACCGTCAGCATATCATTAGACAGCAGCGGTAATGCTAATAACGAACTAATAGATTTAGACGATGACGGCACCGATGATTTTAATATTTTCAGCGTGTTACCTAGTTTAAATAAAAACAACTCAGATGTAGGTATCAATGGATTAACTTTTTATGAATTTTCTACAGAAGCACAATCACCGGTAAGTAATAATATTAAATCATTTGCTGAAGGTGCATCTGTCAATTCAGCTTCCGGTACATGGAGCACCTTAGCTTCATTCTATTTTAACCTTAATGGCATCGCCGGTTATCCGGTTGGCATCAACGAGCAAGGCGATAAATTTATCGGATTCAGAGTAAATGACGGGGGTGATTTCTATTACGGATGGATGAAAGTAAATGTAACAGGCGGACACAAATTAACTATAAAAGAATATGCTGTACAAAAAATAGCAGATACCGCTATTTTAGCGGGAGAAAAATAAATACAAAAAATGTTTATAAAAAAAATACAATTATACGCAATACTCTTGTTGTTGTTTTCCACTGCAGGCTGCAAAAATGAAGCAATAAACAATCCTGATATTGAGGATGCTGTTTTGGATGTTTTTTTGGAAAATACAGAACCTCTCTTGACAAAATTCAAAGAGGTTAATATTATCGGTGAAGGAGATGTGGATTTTAGTATTGGTATTGATAATCAGGAAGATGCAGGATTGTATTATATAGATTTGTATGCATATGATTCAAAATATGAATTTTTGGGTTATTATGATTCTGGTGATGAGGTTATCAAAAACATGGAAAAGGATACTGACATACAACCATCAGATACAATCTGGGGACCTTTCTCCCCTTTGCATTACCTTATTCTCAATAGTGATGATGGTTCTGTCGTGCGGGAATTCGGATTCACAGACATCGGAGATCAGTACATCGCATTTCGCAAAAAAAATAGTGCAGGTGGATATTTTTATGGCTGGATGCTGGTAAATATTGAACGAAGTAAAAAAGTAACCATCAAAGAATATGCATTGCATAAAATTGCCGATACACCCATAAAAGCCGGAGAAAAATAATACACTAAAATATACATTTATGAAAAAGATAAATTTATATGTAATGCTATTATTCTTATGTTCTATACAGCATGCATGAAAGAAGAAGTAAATAATCCTGATATTGAGGATGTAACTTTAGATTTTTCAATTGAAACCACAGATCCTATAGGTATGCCAAAAAAGATTTGTTTATAGATGGTGAAGCACTACAAGATTTTACTTTTGTAATCGTGCATCCTGACGATAATCCAAATCAACATCTCATTCAGGTTGATGTGTATGATAGTAAATATGAACTTCTGACGAACTGGGAACCAGGTATTGTATATACATCAATAAGAACAATACAAAAAGGAAGTAATATTCAACCTTCTTTATCAGAATGGAAAAGTGGTTCATTTGTTTTATATATTAGTTTAACTGTTGGTGTAACAGCAGGATTTACAGATATCGGAGATCAGTATATCGCATTTCGCAAAAAAAATAGTGCAGGTGGATATTTCTATGGATGGATGCTCGTAAACATTGAAAATGGTGAAAAAATAACTATTAAAGAATACGCATTACATAAAATTGCAGACACACCAATAAAAGCCGGAGAAAAATAATTTCATTTAAATAAAACAAAATTATGGGAATCATCATTCTAGTCGGAATTATAATACTAATTATAATCCTGTTATTTTACATTGGCGGCAAGTTCGCGATAATATTGCTATTGATAAAGCAAATAATGAAACAATAATTAATGTCAACGATGCTGTTGCCTATTTAGGAAAAAAAAAGAATATAAGCATTTAGATGGTATTTATTTTTGACCAATCGTCGTCTGTTGTTTTATAAACAAAGGTTTGGCTGGTTAAATATTGTTCCATTTTTAGGCGAAGCACTTTCAAGTGTTTTTATTGATAAAAATTTAGAATTAGAAATACCAGTTCATCAAATAACACATTATCTATTCAAGCCAGTTATCCATTACTCTAACAATGGATTTGTAATGAAGGAAGAAGGATTTACTACAATTTTTACTAAACAAAATGAGGTGTTCGATTTTGATATCCAGGCATTAGGTATGTCAGAAAATAAAATTCCG
The DNA here is from genome assembly GCA_016719635.1 of Sphingobacteriales bacterium. NCBI lineage: Bacteria > Pseudomonadati > Bacteroidota > Sphingobacteriia > Sphingobacteriales > Sphingobacteriales bacterium. The sequence continues at coordinate 393,355 of JADJYT010000004.1, forward strand.
GATATTCTGTTGAAGCTGGAAGAGGTTCAAAAAACACTGGATAATCCAAATCAGTACAATCCTAACAAATAAAAATAATTAATAAAATAAGCTATGGAGAATATTCCTTTTATAGCATTCCTGTACGGCATTATACTTATAATTGGCATTGTATTAGCAGTATATTACTTATATATTGAAAGAGGCATTACCGATAAGAATGAATTTCTGCATTTATTATTTTTCGCACCAAACGGTTTTGGAAACTGGAAATACAACAGCATTAGCAGAAGGAACCAAACCACAGAACATTCAAAAAAATGGTACACTTCACAAGTACATGATACGCATCAACTGGTGCATCATTGCTGCTTTACTGATCTATGAAATTTATACCTTTTACCACCTTTATCAGATGCTCGTTCACTACAACGAATTTAAAGATAACGCATCAGCAACTGTTGGCACCAATGCTGCTGATGTTTTATACAGCTCCTTTGGATGGATGATAAATTTGAGCGTATATATAGTACTTGCATTTATGGCTATTGTTTTATTTTTTTCATTTTTAGTTTGCATCCTTCTGTTTATTCTCTTACCTAAACTCTTGTTTAAAAACAAATAATTTATATCGATTAGAACCATTTTAATTTTCAGATATGAAACACAAAACAAACACTTTTACTGTCTCTTTACTGTTCATGGCAGTATTCATTTGTTTTGCAGGCACTGTAAAAAAATGGAAAATGATCAAACGACCGTTACCGACATTGACGGTAATGTATATGGAGTTGTAAAAATCGGCTATCAGTACTGGATGCTGGAGAATCTGAAAACCAGCAGATACAATGACGGCACTTCCATTCCAACCGGGTTAAGCAATGCCGCCTGGGGGGCTGCAACGAATGGCGCATATTCGATTTATGAGAACGATGCATCAAATGATACCACTGGTGGTAAGCTCTACAACTGGTATGCGGTAAATTCCGGCAAATTAGCACCAGCGGGCTGGCATATTCCATCCGATGCAGAATGGACCGTTTTAACTGACTTTTTAGGAGGTTTGGCAGTGGCTGGAGGTAATATGAAATCTGTTGCCGGATGGAAGGTACCGAATACTGGTGCTACCAACAACAGCGGTTTTACAGGTCTTCCTGCTGGTTACCGAAACTACATTGGACAATTCAAAGATATTGGGAGCTACGGGTTCTTTTGGTCTTCTAACGAGGACGATACAGACAATGCGTGGCACCGCGATCTGAGATACAATTATTCAGGTGCAGGTAAATTCAGCGACTATAAGGAGGGTGGCTTTAGTGTGCGATGCGTCAGGGATTAGTTTTTTAATTTTTCAATTAGATTTATTTATGGGGTATATTTAGCTGTTGGCGTTCATTGAAGCATGCCTTGACGGCAATCTTGAATCATTGAATTGAAAGATAAATTCCATTTGAAACCATTAAATTTTTCAAAAATAAAACTTATGACAAACGCTTTTACTGTCTCTTTACTGTTCATATTCCACTAAAAACTATTCGTTTTAATTAAAGTTTAGTTTATTATACCTGCAGATTATTAAAATCACATTAAACCTAAAATCATGTGTCAGAAAATAAATATACTTGTGCTGCTTGCAATTGTCGTATCCTTTTCTTGTAAAGACAAAAAAGAATTTAAAATTTCGTCAGCTTCTGTAAATTTTGATTCTTGTATGCTAATATACAATTCAAAAAATGACAGTATATATAACCCGTTGTGCGGTTTAAGCAAGCGCAAATTTAAGATGATTAATTGATTTGTTGTTGCTTTTATTTATAAACTGTAAAACAGTAACGGCACATAATTTTGATTTTATCCTGGTGATTAATCCATCAAATGATTTTGCATAATTTCTTTTCAACAAGAACTGGTCACAAAGTTGTGAGAATAATGTTTCAATTCTCTTTCTACATTTTCTAAAAATGAATGGATACTTTTGATAGTTTTGTTGATTGGTTCTCATGGGTGTCTTTAATTCTATTTTGCATGTTTCAAATAAATCTAACTGATGTGTTTTGGATAAATACCCTTTATCGCCAATCAGCATAGCATGGTTCATTCCACTATGCTTTATCGTTTCTAAGAAATGTACATCATGTACGCTGGCTTTGCTAATATTCATTGACATAAACGTGCCATTTAAGGTAGTAGATACATGTAGTTTATAACCATAATAATGTGATTTGCTTACTGCGGAATATCCTTTATCTGGTGCTGTTTCAAAATGCTGTTTGCAAATTTTAGAACGTTTTTCTCTTGCTAATTGGCAAATAGGAATCGGTATAGAATCTACAATAAATACATTCTCAAATGCCGAAAAATGATGTGCTATTTTTTCATTCAGTTGTTGAATAAAATGTTGTAATCTTCGCCTTCGTTTATTGTAATTAGAACGGTCAATTAAATTGGGAAAGTCATTATAATATTCTGTCTTTAGTTTTTTCCAAAATGAATTTTCAGAATCAATGCTTAAGGCTTCTGCACAAACGGCTAATGAAATAATTTCACAATCATTCATTTTAGGCGGATTACGGTAAAATTGGAAGTTATTTGTATCATCTACCATAAAATCATGTAAATAAATTTTGGAAAGCTGATAAATTTTATCGAAATTTGTTTTGATGTTGTGCATTGCAAGTAATTGTTAGTCAAATAAATACATGCAAAAACCATGCTAATCACATGATGCACAACATCTTTTTTAAATTTTTATTTAAACCGCACAACGGGTTATATATAATATAATTAAGCAAGAAATTGATGCAAGCAAAGATTCGACCAAACCAACAGGTTTCTTAAATTTACCTTCTAGAGAAATGCTTACACGTCTTAATAAATATGACATTCTTTTGTTTAAAGAATACTTCTCTGATATAAATAAACCTTATATCATTAAAAATATAGAAAACGAAGTTGTACATTTTACAATATTCAATAATAATAAAATAATAGAGTTAGAAGTACTAAATCGTGAGTTACTGTTTAGTAAAAATTCAGGTACCATTCAATCAAAAGCCATAAACCCTGAACTTTTACAAAAAGTAAGCACTAATTGCCGGTGTAATCAGAATGAAGATTTGAATAATCCGTTTTCAAATCAGATTTTACAACAGAAAACCAAAACATTTTACAGATTAGATATTACTTCAAAAATGGATATAAATACTGCTGGAAATTTTTAAAGGAAGATGATGTTCTCAGTCAACTTTAAAAGAAATAGAAAAATAAAATAACACTATGCTGTCATTCGGAAACATTAGTACTTTTGTAGCTGCACTGTTTGTTGAATCAGATGGATAGAATTACTTCCTTAGTATTGATGCATAATGTCAAGCCCCGCTATTGGCAATACCAATGTTGGCAGCCGTTATTTCTTCGTCAATAGTTCTGTGTTTGCCACTTTCATAACAAAGTAAGGGTTTGCTTTGCCTGCCCGTTTCAGGATGATTAAAATGGCCTGTCAAAATCATCTTCTTTGGATGGGTAATAATTGGTACAGCACTTGCAGAGTCGGTAACTATGACTGCTTCACTTTCAACGACTGCTCCATTTTCATTAAAAATAAATCCTGTGCGTTGATACGCTACTTCAACGGTATGTTTTTTTACTGTCACCGGTTGAAAATTCTTGACCCTCGATATTTTTATAGTTTGTCGCAATATTGAATTTAATTGCAGGTATTGCAAATATATCTTCATGTACAATTTTATATTTCCATGACAACTTACTGTCTGTCTGCTCCTTTATTCCTTGGGCTACAAGTTCATCAGTGAGTTTAATTGCATCTTTCAGTGTTTGATATTTGTCCAAGCCCTTTTACTAAAAATGATTTCATGTTGATTGTCTTTTGGTACAAGTTTTAAAATGAAATTATTGTCGTTGTTATAATAGAGTATTTGGGTAATTTTATTGTGGCCTCATCATAATAATACATTCCAAATGCAGCAACCTTTGAAGTGCCAAAATTTATTGGTTCGTCTAATGCCTGAAGTTTTGTTTCAAATGGAAGTGTCTTATTAAAAGATGCTTTTGCAATTATTGCACCGTCAATAATAGCTGCTGTTACAGAATACTCTTTGTCGGTCAGTGAACGTTGATGCGATATAGATTTATTTAAAAGGTTAAAATCAATAGAGTTTGTGCTGTCAGATAGTATTGGGATTTAAGTTCCTCTTTAATTTTGTCCCAGGCATATAAAAATGCAGGTGCATAAATAATGTTTTTATTTTCTGAAATTGGATTTTCCAGTGTAATAACAAAGTCTGTTTGTTTTAAGTTGTCCAAACTTGTAACATTTTGGCAAGTCACTCCAAACAGGTTCACTTTTCTTATTACCAAAATTGCAAGAAGTCAGGGCAAAGAAAACAGTCAAAGTTAAAATTGTCTTTAAGCTACGGATAGTTGTCATATTGCAAGTGTAAGTGTCCTGCTTGTGTCGAACAGTCAAATTTAGAGTATTTATTGGATTTAATAAATTAATTTCCCATCATTGTAAGTGTCTCAGGCATCCTGCTCTCTAAAACGGAATTGTCAAATCTCAGAATCCAAACTTTAATTTATCATTAAACACAACGTCCCGGCTTTGAAGTATGGCAATACTGCACTATTGTAGTTATATTAGCAATCCTGCTTTACAAGAAAAAGGAAGATAATAGTATATGAAAGATTATTCCCGTGAATCCCTGGAATTGCACGGAAATGCTGAGAGGGAAGATTTCCATTGAACTCAAAACTCCGCTGGAGTCCAAAAATGACTTGACGTTGTGTTATTCACCCGGCGTGGCAGAACCGGTTCGGCAGATTGCCAATGATGAGGAAAGGGTCTGGGATTTAACCATTAAAGGAAATATGGTAGCCGTGATTACAGACGGCTCTGCCATTTTAGGGTTAGGAAATCTCGGTCCTGAAGCTGCCATCCCCGTGATGGAAGGTAAAGCTATGTTATTTAAGAAGTTTGCAGGCGTGGATGCTTTCCCATTTGCCTTGCCACACAGAACACGGAAGAGATCATTCAGACCATTAAAAAATATTGATCCGGTTTTCGGCGGCATCAACCTCGAAGATATTTCATCACCGCGCTGTTTTGAAATTGAGGAACGTCTGCAGGGTTTGGGTATTCCCGTTTTCGACGACGACCAGCACGGCACCGCCATTGTTGTTCTCGCAGGAATCATCAATGCCTGCAAATTGCTCGATAAAAATATCGCAGATTTGAAAGTGGTCATTAACGGAGCAGGAGCAGCGGGTTTGGCAATTTCCAAATTGTTGATGTGCCATGAAATAGATCCTTCTGTCTGTACGCCGGTGAAACAGATTGTGATGTGCGATACCAAAGGTATCATCCATAAGGACCGGTCGGATTTGAATGACTTTAAACGCGAAATATTAAAATATACCAATCCGTTCAACACGAAAGGAACCCTTAAAACGGCCTTAAGAACGCGGATGTCTTTATCGGGGTAAGCCAGGCCAACCAGCTGACAACCGAAGATGTGTCTACCATGAATGCAGCTCCCGTCATTTTCCCGCTCGCCAATCCGATTCCTGAAATTACCCCGGAGAATGCCTACCTCGGAGGTGCAGGCGTAGTGGGTACGGGCAGAAGCGACGTTACCGAAGCCAGATTAACAATGTGCTCGCCTTTCCGGGTATCTTCCGCAGGGCACTCTCGATATGCGTGCGAAGAATCACCACTCGCATGAAAGTGGTAGCTACTTGTACCAATGCTGGGTGTGTGACGGACATACACCGCGATAACATCTTCCGTCACCCTCGATCTCGTAACCCGTGGCTGTAATGGTAGCACAAGCGGTCAAGGATGCCTATCTGGAAGATATAAAGTTCTGGAAACTCCCAAACGCGCTTTACTAAAATCCGTTACCCCTTCCAAGTGTAGAAACTAAAAAATGTCCGCTTAAATGTCGTTCCCTTGTAAGGAGTCTCATAAGATACTTAATGAGATT
>JADJYT010000005.1 GCA_016719635.1 Sphingobacteriales bacterium
GGAGCAATGATAAGTACAGCCAGCAAGTTCCGGTTGCGCATCAGCTGCCTGAATTCCTTATCGAGTAAAAAAATAACGTCTCTTATTCCAGCCTGATTTTGAATTTTCGCAAACTGACGGCAAAAAGTAAAATGGTCATACCTACAAAGTATCAGCGTTTCTTTCATACCAGACTGAATCCCAGTCCTTTCAGCATCACCCGTTTGATGATGATGAAGAACCACCTCAACGGAACGGCATTCGCTATCCATTGCCGTGGCAATGGCATATTTTCTACCGGAAACATAAGCCCGGTCAGTAATGGAGTCAGCATCGCTTCATGCCCAGTAAAGGAACTCATCATGGCAGCCTGCTGTGTTTCGCATTGATAGAAATATACAATCCGATGGATAAGGATAACAGGATAAACAGAATGCTTTCAAACAGCAATAACACCAGGTTTCCTTTTATTTCCAAATCGAGCAGAGGTGGAAATTTGAGAATCAGGATAATGAACGGGATCATGTGATGGATATCATCAGGTAAGGTGTCAGCTTGGAAAATGATGATGTAGGCCGGTTTCCAAACGGTGATACCAGCAACACTTCCATGGTGCCCAGTTCTTTTCACGGACAATCTACGCCACGGATGTCATCCGTAGCGAACAGACCAACATCAATACCAGGTGCCGTTCCTCCGGGTACAAAATTCGACGCCTTTTAACTCAGGATTGGCCAGAGCATACTTCCGGAACAATCGCATCAGCAACGTAGAGTATTTCCGGAACCTAAATTATAGTCCTGCACAATTTGAGAAAGATAAGCGGTAATGGCGTTGGCACTGGTTTGGGGTCGGGAGGCATCTGTGCGCCTTAGTGTTGCCCTATTTGTCATGCGCCGGGTCTTCGGCGAAATTGGCAGGAAAAATCACTGCCATCTTTATAGTACCTTTTTTAAAGGCGGCTTCCAACTGTTGTGCGCTTTGCAGATTTTCCTCGATATCAAAATAGCGGCTGGCTTCTATCTTCTCAATGATTTTACGCGTTACTTCTGTCTTTGGAATAATCACAGATGACAATGCGCGAATCCCGAATCTCATTGCTGAGTGCAAAGCCAAACAGGATGATCTGCGTCACCGGCAATCGAGAACCAGCATCAGCAGTGATTTCCAGTCCCGGAAGACATGCGAGATTTGCACTTTACGTATAAAAGACGATGAGTTGTTTCATTAATCCGCTTTTCGTTTTGGCATTTCTCGCCAGTTGATAAAAATACATCCTGCCATGGTCGGTGCGTTTCGAATTGCTGTTCCAGTGCCGCCGGACTGTCCAGCACTTGTTTTCACGCCATCTACCATGATGGAAACCAATTTGAATTATTCCGCCTCATCCATGCGCAGTGCGTAGTGACCAACCATGCCTTTATCCGCGGCATAATAGATCGACCAAAAGGATTGCCGGTGCGTTCTACGAGGATCCACGCCTCCGGTGGGTTCATCTAAAAATACGATGCTTGGGTCGCTGTACGATGGATACAGAAAAAGGCTGATTTCTGCACTTCTGTCCCAGCGGCGATTCACGGTGTTTTAGCCTCATTCTGTAATTGCGGTTGGCGGCTAACAGTTTCATCCCGTCTTTACAGCGATTTCTTTACTGCACATGGCGAATTGCCCGCTGAAACGAATGTTTCTCTTTGCAGGATCGGGTTGTCGTACAGAAAGAAATTCTGCTCATCTTGGCCGATATTCTTTTTGATTTTCCGTTTCCGTATAGATGTCATAACCTGTTACGGTTGCTGCTGTTCCGGATGTTGGTTTCAGGAATCCGCAGAGCATCCATGGCGGTGGTCTTGCCTGCACCGTTTTGCGCCGAGAAGGCAAATATCTCCGCTTTTGCACTTCGAAGGTCGATCATCCGCTGATAAAATCGTCGAAATCGTTTGGTCGGTTATCACACACGATGACAGAAGGCGTATTACTTAGTTTTTCAGGGTTAGATAAGGCAAGTAATCTTCTATAGTCGGTGGTATGGCTTCCAGGGTAAAATCCGAAATGTCATGCCCGGATAAATAGGCTTTTGGCTCACATCTCGCCGCTGTATCAAAGCCAACATGGCCGGGAATCACCAGGAGAAAACAGGATAGGGTGTGTTCATATTTTCTTAGGCTCATTCATCACTGACAGGTTTGGGGTGTTTTGACTGCAAACAATTTGTGTGGGAATGTCGCCTGAATGTTTGCGGTAGTATCAATGGTCAGGATACTGCCGTTTTGTATCAATGCGATGCGGTCGCACAGCACCGCTTCATCCATATACGGTGTGGATACCAGGATAGTGATACCCTGTTCCTTCAGTTTTTCAGCATTTCCCAGAATTCTTTTCTCGAGACGGAATCGACACCGGTCGTCGGTTCATCCAAATCAATACCACCGGTTTATGAATCAGCGCCCAGGATAAGGCCAGTTTCTGTTTCATGCCGCCCGATAATTTTCCGGCTCTTCTGTCCTTGAATGGCTCTATCTGCTCGTAGATATCTTTGATGAGATGATAATTTTCCTGTATGGTGGTTTGACCAGATCGTGGCGAACAGATTCAGGTTTTTCTTCGACAGATAAATCTGGTACAAACTGAATCGTCGGGCATATAACCGATGGCATTGCGTATTTTCTTATAATCGTGCACCACATCCCAGCCATTCACCGTTGCTGTTCCGCTGTCTGCCAAAAGCAAGGTGGTCAGGATACCGGAACAGGCTCGATTTTTCCCGCTCCGTCGGGACCAATCAACCCGAATATTTCACGGAATTGACTTCCAGGGAAATATCCTTCAAGGCACTGACGGTACCTTTGTTGTAGGTTTTGTTGATATGGCTGACAGAAATCATGCGTATCAGAATTTTACTTCACCGTACATGCCCAGTTTAATATAGCCGTCATTCTTTACACGAATCTTGATGGCATATACCAGATTGGCGCGTTCATCTTTGGTCTGTATCGTTTCGGGGTGAACTCCGACCGGTCGGATATCCAGGTGATGGTGCCGGGATAGGATTTGTATCCTTTTTCCCCGTTGTCAATCTGAACCGTAATGTTTTGCCCGAGTTTTACGGTATTAAGCTGTGAACCGGTGATATAAGCGCGCAGGTTCAACGTGTCAAGGTTGGCGATTTTATACAAGGCCCTTCCTGCTCCCGCCATTTCGCCTTCCATCGCATATTTGGTCAGCACGGTTCCGCTGACGGGGTTGATGACGCTTCCTTTGCTGATTTGGTTTTCTATCAGCTTCACGGATTTCTCCATCGGATTCTTTTCACTCAGGATCGCCCTGTTCTGCGTGGATACATTCGAAGTGTATACAGCTATCTGTTGTCTGGTGACGACAATCTGTTTTTTACGGTTCTTCCACTTTGGCATTTTATGTCGTCGTATTGTTTTTGGTAGCAGCATCTGCCTTCAGCAGGCGTGCGATGCGTTCCCGCTCGCCCTGCAGGTATTTCAGGTTGGTTTCCTGTACCGCCAGCTGGTCTTTGATGAGCTGCAGCTGCGGATGGGGATTGCTCGTCTTATTGGGCAATATGGAAATCGTGGACTGTACCTGCTCTTTCTGGTATTGAAAATTTGATAGATCGATTTTTCCGACATTCATGCCTTTCTGCAGCACATCGCCTTCTTGCACGCTGAGCGAAAGAATCTTGCCGGGCTGTTCAGCCGACACAATGACTTCCTCGGATGCAAAAACACCGGAGGCATCGGACTTTGTGATTGCCCAGCTGACAGGACGCAAAAGTACCAAAGTGCCTGTTAAAAAAGATTTGTTTCATATCTTCCTGTTTATAGATGTTCAATTAATTTCCGCTCGTGGTTTTGTGCATATTGTATCATCAGCGGTTACAAGTCATGTACGATTTTATTCTGCCTTGCCTGGTCTTCTTCATTCACTTCCTTCAGGTAATCGTTAGTATTGATGACACCGTTTTCCAGCTGCACGAACGATGTCTTTTTGACTGATTCCCGCAGCGTGATAATTTCGTCATCCGTTCTTATCAGTTCTTTATATTTCTGCATGTCGGAATACTGTTGACTCATTGAAAGCTTTGTGTTGAATAGAAACGTATGCTGCATCACGTCGATGGATTTGCGGTCGTTGGCGGTCAGCAGCTTTTCTTTCCTGAAGGTGTACATGCCACCCAACGACCAGTTCAGTCGAATACCGGTGATGTAGAACGGGGAAAGTTTTCTGATAGCATATTGACGGGTGATGGCCTGCCCATGCCGCCCTGAAAAATACGTTCAACCGGGGATAATTCTTCGCCGCAATCAGTTTTGCTGCAGCAGCGATGATTTCTTCTGCAGTTCGTACATCGTCATTTCAGGCCGCCGGATAGAATCCGTCAGGATAAGCGGCGGCTGTGGTTTGACGAGGGTGGTGGTTTCGCTCATGTCCTTGCCGGTGAACAAAGCCAGCATGGACAAATACGCTTTTTTAGCCGACTGCATTTCAATATCACGTTGCTGCACCTTTAATAATTCCGCTTTCAGCTTATCGAGATTGCTTCGGAAAGCCGTTCCGTTTCGATGGCCGCCTGCACCTGCTCAATACCGCGTTGTATGTCTTTTTCAATAAATCACTTTGCTTTTGTTGTTCGTCAATCAGCAGGGCTCCGAAAAACAACTGGTTGATGCGTTCATGCAGTTTGTACAGTTCAACGGTAATATTTTGTTCCTGAATTGCGGCTTCGTTGGATTTCAATTGCCGCTGAATTTTATTTAATGGAAAATCCGTCAGCGACTGCGATACTTCACCTGCCAGCCGGTACTGGTCTCTGGAGATATTGGGCGGTTCATGGCCCGGTATGGTCACCGGCAGTTCTATCTTCGTTACCGCAGACTGGTATGTTGCCTGTCCGGAAACGACAAACTGCGGATAGATGCCTTTGGCGATATTGGATATGCTGTAATTCCTGCTTTGTTCAATCAGGCTGCGTTGCTGCGCCAACGGATAATTGGCTTCCGCCCATTGATAGCACTGTTCAATGGTGACCGGTTCCTGCGCAGACAGCTGCAGGGCCTGAACCAGCAGGAAGATGATGCTCACTAGGTTCCAAAGATTCGGTTCATGATGATTTATTTTCAGGTGAGGAGAGATGGGTGGTGAACATCGCTTTCAACCACACCGGAATCAGTTTTTGCGTTCGAGCATGAGTTGTTCCGAATTCCCTGTCACTGATGCCGGTCCGTGCCTTCAGCAACGAGCTGGCTGCGAATGGAAATACAATCAGTGACATAAGGTTGGCCATGAAGTGCAGCGGATGGACAGCCTGATTTTTCCCGACTGTATGTTTTCCAGGATCTCTTTGAAGAAATAGGCACGCAGTTCCTTCATGCCGTTCAGCAGCGGGTCGTCGCCTTTGTCCAGTTCCAGCCCGTTGGTGCGGCTGATGCTGAGGATGAAAAACGGCAGGTCGGGATTGGCGATGAGCATATCGATATAGCGGTCAATCAGCAGTTCCAGCTTTTGTTCCGCGTTCAGGTGTTCGCTGTGCTGCATGCTCTCCAGCATTCCGCTGAGAAACAACAGCACGTTTTCCCGCATCACGATTTCAAACAGTTTATCCTTGCTGCGGAAGTAGTAATTGAGCAGGGCGAGATTGATGCCCGCTTCCTGGGCGATGTCGCGGGTTCTGGTGGCGGCTAAGCCTTTTTGGGTAAACAGTTTTTAGCGGCAGCCTTGATTTTGGCTTCCGTACTCGGGTCTTTTGATAATATTTTCTTGATGCCCATTGCCGTCTTTGGTAGAATGACCATTCAAAGTTAGTATTAATTTTTTGATTTAAACAAAAAAATTAATCAAATGATTAAAAATATTGTATAGCATTGATTATGAGGTGAATGGTTGCGTAATGTATTGATTTATGATTGACTTAAAAGCCGTATCTTTTAAATGGAGATATATTTCTGTTGAATTTTTATACGAATAAATACTTGACGGTTTGGGGTTACACGAAGGGAAGCACTTTTATTGCAAAACTTAATTTGAAAACGTATAGATTGATAAACTCAAAAAAAGTTTTATGAACACGAGATCCTGCCATTTGGATAGGTGACGTTATGGGGCCAGTGTTCATTTTCGGTTGTCGTTATGTCTGTTTTCTGCTGCATAGATTACTAACTTACTTTTAATACTTCGATCTTATTGTCTTTAGGTGTTCTGATATTTTTCAAATTTGTATATCTGTATGGAATTTGTCCTATACTGCCATCTGAAATTTTCAGGTATTTTCCGTTGTCAATAATAAATTTATGACCTAATCGAATTACTAGCCTTTCGGATAGATCTCCAAATTTTCCTTTTGGAGCATGTAAAATTTCATTTCTGGGAATCAATTCATAGTTGATAATTTCATAATATTCTCTTACACCTTTTTCTTTAATGTATGGAGCAAAGTATTTTAAGTTCCTAAAACCAAATTTCGATGGTTTTTTCTCTCCTGAAAAGTAAAAAGGTGTTTCGCTATTTGTAAAACAAAGCATGTGATATTCTGTCGGGACAAAACCAATTAAAACAAAAGGGTTTGGTGACTCGTAAGCACTTTCTTTCTGTGGTGAAACATCATTCAAAATTGACTCAGTATCAAGTCCAATTATTGTTCTTAAATGGTCTTCTAATAAAGCTCTGTTTGAATAGTCGTTTGGTCTCAAAGGAAATGCTCCAATATTTACAGATTCAATTGATTTATAGTAGTCAAGTTTTTTTATGGTATCAATCTCTCCTGAGCCAGGGAAAAGTATATATGCCCCAATTACTTCTTTTTCAGGCTTTGATTTGTCCTTGTTTACATAATAAATGGCATCTCTATATCGGTGCATTTGATTGATAGAGTCTTCAGTGGGTAAATCAGGAGAGCCTTCCTTTTCGTCTGAAGCAAGTCGGTATTTGGCATCATATAAATAAGTAAGAACATAGTTCTCCTTCAAATCATTCTTTGTTATTCTCAGAACAATGTCGGGTCGTTGATTTACCGTAAACGATTTTACATTTTGTGATTCTGAAGTGTCATATGCAAAATCATGGAATAGGTCGATTATTTCTCCATCTTTATTGTAGAAGGAGACCTTAGATTTTACACCACGCTCAATTTTAAAAACGAAATCATCTATTTGAATCTCTGCTAAATCAATATCATCAGGATTTTCCTTACCTAATAGATTTTGTAAAACATTTTTATTTCGAGAAAGCACCAAATTTGATATAGGTCAGCTATATTTTTAAGTTCAATTTTCTGAATACCTTCTAAAAACTTTAAGCCACTATTAAGCATTATCCATGATTTATAGATTGTGCAGTAGCCTGTAGCTTTTTGCAAAACAAGTGATTCTTGCTTGATACCTTGAAAGTCATCTATAGTTCTGAAAAATGGGTTTGCTGAAATTATTTCAAATTGTTTTAAAACACCATCCATCTCAATTTTAAAATTTGGAGATATGGCATTAGAAAAACGAGTTTCAATAAATGATTTAACCTTTTTATATCGTCTTAGTGTTTGAAATACTGCATGTTTAAAAAAACGGTTTTCAGAAGTATTTGTACTTAATGTTTTATACTCGAACGGTAGCTCTTATTGGGAAATGAATTAAACTGTGCATATTCTTCTTCTAAAGCAGAAGTCCACTTTTGAATTCTATCAGCTTTTACATGCTTGGTTTGCCTAATTATACGGCTATGTGGCTTGTTTAAAATGAATTTTGAAGACTTAATAAAATCTTTGTATAAACCACCAAAAACTTGCCACCATATCAAATTGGTGTTGGGTGAATTACCAGTTTTAAAAGATGTGTAAGTCTTTTTTAAGAAGTCAAGAACGAGGTAGGGATACTCTTTTTCAATATCCTGAACTATTTTTTCATAATCCTCACGATAATTCAGTTTTGTAGGAAATACTTCAAAACCAAAATTAAATTCATGAAGGATATTATCTTTTGTGTACCTTAAAACTAAATTGCTTCTCCCAAGGTCATTTCCAAAATTTATTGTACCTGACAATAATCCAATTCCTTCTCTGTATAAAAACTTCTCTTCAACCTCTTTTAACTTAGTATATATTTGAGGTTTATAAATTTCATTTCTATTATGAAATGTGAAGTCAATAAAATAGTCTTTGTTCTCAAAGATTAAAGGATAGGTTTTGCTTTCTATATGTTTCTCAAGTTTCTTAGATTCAAAATTATAAATCGATATATCGCCTTTATTAACTGAGTAGGATGTAGCATTTAATATTTGTGATTGCCTTTTTCTTGCTTTACTAAAAGTAGATTCGAGGTTATTGCATTCAATAACCAAAGTAAAGTCTGTATGATCTACCTTTAAAATTTGCATTATGACCAGAATGAAGTATAACCATTTGATTGAAGACGAGTCTCCATTTCTTTAAGCTTCGCATTTGATTTTTTAAAGTCGGCTGTTATTATTCTTTGCAAATTCGTTAGAACCTTTCCTGTTTTTGTTTCATCTCCTTCGATTCTTGACAAAATCTTCATACTTGTCATTTCGTCTAAAGCATTTGTCAGCCAATTAGCAGTTTTATTTTGACTGGCATAGAAACAATAAATCAAAAATTCATCTCTAACTCTATAAGCAATTTTGAATGGGGTTCCTTCAAGTTCATTATTTATATTCTGAAGGAATCCTATAATTTCATCCTTCTCTTTAAAAATTTGAGAATACACTTCAGCTCCTGACGTATATTTTCCAATCAGGTCATTTGATTTATAGTATTCATCATCTGATTTTGGATAATTCCAATCTTCTTTATTCAAATCAAGACCACCCGTAAGGTCAACATTGTTCATTTCAAGGTCATTGCCCTGTCAAGAACTTTTCTGCTAAACGAATGTGTTGTTTCGTCCATGTTCACAGTTCCAATAACAATAAGATTTTCGGAATACTAATACCTTCAGAAAACTTACTTTCGGTTAACCCCAAATCCGCTAATAAATCGGTATAAAGTTTTTGATTCTCAAAACTCTCTTTTGAAATAATGTGATCAGTAACTAGTTCTCCATTTTTTACTTGTCTTGTTTCAACTATACTAAGATACTCTGCAAAGTATTGCTCCACAGGAGCAAGATTCATTTCGTCAAGGCAAAGAAAAAATGGAACATCTTTATGCTTCCATGCTTTTGCAATAAATCTGAGATAGGAAGTGATAATATACTTTTCTCCATCCTTTCCTATTCTGCTTACATAACCCATTAGTTCCGAAGAGTCATGCCAATTAGGTCTAACAGGAATTAGTTCAAAATTCCCAGGCTTTTTAGGGTCAATTCTTAATTCTTCCTTGCTGCAAGTTTTGTAGGCAAGAGTTCTAACCAATCTTGATTTTCCGGTTCCTGATATTCCTGCTAAAAAGAATAAAGGTTTTGTTTTTATGGCTGTTAATATATTCATATCATCCTGATTATTTTCTTTAGGTTTTTGAATCGGCTTGATTGGAGTTGGCTTAGTTGTGCTTCCATTGAAATTAAGTTTACAATTTTCAAGTATTTGTGCTATTGTATCGTCTTGAGATAATTGTAATAATTGACTGATGTTCTTTAATCTGTTCACGGAACTGTCCAAACCAATTCGTGGACCATTTAAATATGTTGTCTCACTGCTGCCCAAACTTTGCCATTGCCAGTCATTTGGTATTGATAAATTATTCAGAATCTCTAATCGTATGAATTTGTTCCACTTTCCACTAACAGTAAAATCTTTCCCTAAATCACTGAATATTGTTTTGTTGCCCCTTTCAGTTGTTGGAATGTCAATTTTGTCAAGTCTACTCAATAAAACCCAACGATCAGTTCTATTAACAACAAAGACGAAGTCACCTAAATTTAAATTTTTGAATTTAGTTTCATTCCAGTAAAAGTATTTGGAATCATCACTGAAAAGTTCTTTTGCATTTGATGAAGCAGCACTTTTTACTTCATATATCATTACCTGTTCTGTCATAACTCATTATATTTTTTAGCTGTCCCTTTTGCCTTTTCAACTGGATATTTTTCAGCGTTTCGTTGAATTTTCTCAAGTACAATATCTTTCACATCAAACTGGAACTTATCAGCTAGAAGAAATGCAAAAGCGAAAATATCAGCCAATTCTTCTTTTACTTTTTCTTTGTTAGCTTCATCAGCATTTTTCCAAAGAAATAACTCAAGCAACTCACCCGCTTCAACATTTATTGCAAGTGCTAAATCTTTGGGATTGTGGAACTGTTCCCAATCTCTTTCATTTCTGAATTTTAAGAGTGCTTGTATTATTTCTTCGCTTTCCTTCATTACTTATTAGGTTTTTGCATGGTTAAAGCCAGTTTGTATTCATCATCATAAGGCAATTGCAATTGAGAAAGCATTTCGGGAATTGCCAAAGCCCAACTAACGTAATAGTATGCAAGAATGTGATAACCTGAAAATGTTTTGCCCTTGATAGAACTGATTCTGTAGTCGTCTTTGTCGGGTCTGTAGCCTTGTGTACCTTGCATAGCTATTTCAAAAGCGATTTTCTTTATCTCTTCTTTAGGCATTCCTTCAAAAAATTGCAACGCATCAACCATGAACATGACCACTGCCATGTTTGTCCCTATGCTCTGTTGTGACTTTTGGAATTTTTCCATTTCCCTTTCTTTGTAAGGGTCTTTGGATTCCAAATCATAGGGATCTTTTTCAATGGATGATAGTAGATTGTCTATATTCGTTCTTTTTGTTCTGAATTCTTTTTCGTTCACAAGCTCAAAGTTCTTGTCAAGTTTTAAGTCTTCAGCCCAATGTAATACCAATTCATATTCTTCAGCTGGTTCTTTGTCATCTCTGTATTGCAGGTATTCTTCATAAAAGTCATTTGCATGTTTTAATTCGCTTGGTGTTGCATTGAAGTCCTTTATGAAATCAAGTCCGAACAATTCTTTAAATTGAATTGCATTCACGAGATTGTAAACCTTACTTTTTGAAATGATGTCTTTAGGTGATAGTTCAACAATCTTTATATCAGTTACGGCTTTTAAGCCTTCTTGCAACATAGTGTAAAGGGATATAAACTGATATGCTCTTAAGTCAGGGTATTCGGTAAATAAGAACTGTTCAATGAACAAATCAATTGGAGTATTGAAGATTTGCCGATTAATTCCATCAAAAAGGTTCGAACAATAATCTGCTATAGACTTTTCAGAAATTCCCAGTTTATTCAATTTCTTTATTGTCGGCTCAAGTCCGGCAATAAAATGAGTTTTGTGACTCTGATATGAGGTAAATAATTGATTCAAGTCGTTTTTCTTGCCTGAACTACAAAATCAAGATGAACCAATTCATGCATGATGAGATGTTCAACAGCCGGATAGCTTGGTTTATATCTTACTATATGAACTTCTCTATCGTAATTCTCAGCAAACTCAAATTTTGCAGCGGTCGGTATTTCTTCGTCTTGAACAATGTCAATTCTTCTGTCACCTTCAAATTCAAGTTTGTGTCTGTATTCTCTGAAAATCTTTTTACCTATACCAGAAGCAATAATCTTTTTAGCAATTTCAAATGCTTGTCTTACTGAGTTTTGATAAAGAACATCTTTGTTTTTATTTAACTTAATAGCTTGAATGGTGCTGTAAAAAGCAGACTGCAAGTCTGCTTCCATTTCAGCAATCAGTCCTAATGCAAAATGAGTGTTAGGATATTTGTCGTTTATCCTAATAGCTTCCCAAAAGTATTTTTTCGCTTCTTCAAGTTTGCCTTGTTGCATTAAGTTAGCACCGATGTTATTTATTGTGATATTGTCATTCGGATTTACAATTAATGCTTGGTCATAATATTTCATAGCAGTTGAAACATCATTTTTAAATTTTGCAAAGATGTTTCCCATCATAAGCAAAGCCCAGGCGTTTTTTGAGTCCCAACGTAAGGCATCAATTAAGCAATTGATAGCGTCTTCCTGGTTGCCTTCATCTGAAAGTATTTGCCCCATAATTCGGTGATATTCCGAATTTGTTGGATTCTTTTCAATTAGATTTTTAAGGATTGGTTTAGCTTCAAGGTATTTACCTTTCTCACAAAGGGCTACTATTTTTTTGTAGTCATTCTCCTGAGATAAAATTGTTGGCGTATCAATCTCAATCTTTACCCAATTATTTTCAATTACTACTTTGGGTTGATATGGTCCGTAAGTGTAATAACTTTTTAACGTGTTGATTATTAAGTCATTACCCCCCCCTATAAATTCTGGAAAGATGGTAAATAAAAAGTCGTCTATTTTATGTATAATTTGCATTTATTCAGTCCTTGATTTTTGTTAAAGCCTTTTTTATTCCTTGTTCAGCAAGTGGGTCTTCACCTACAGCTTCAATTACCTTGTCACACAACCAAAAGAAATAAAATCGTCTTCGGATGCTTTTAAAAGTTGAGCAAGTTTTATAACCTGTTCTCTGTTTAAGTTTCTTTCTCCACGTTCAGCCTTGCTCATTAAAGCGGTGTCAACTTCAATATGAGCTGCAACTTGTCGCAAAAGCAAATTCTGCTTTTCTCTTGCTTCTCTAATTTTTTGGCCTAGGTAACTCACTGTTTCTGTATTTTGACTTGTCAAGAAGTGTCAAATGTAATAATTATTTTTGGAATGTCAGTCCGTGCGGTTGGAAAACTTTAGCTCTTTTGGTTTTGCGAAGTGTCTGCCAGTACCCCGATAGCTTTTTGGACGGCTGGCTGTCTTTTTACAATTAGAAACTATTTGTTTATAGCTCCAACCCAATCAGGCCTATACAACCTCAATGTATTGTATGAATCTGTATATATCATCTCTCTTTCAAATATACGTAATAAATTTCAATATCATATGCGGTAGCTGGTGAATGAGTTTAGGATGGATAGTCAAAAATCCTTAACAAATCATTTAACCTCCTTCGTATCGCTAATACCGTATAACAGCTTACCTTTGCAGCGTAAAATCATTTCCGTGAAAAAAATCAAAGCTGCGCTTATCTCCGTCTATTACAAAGACGGACTCGATGTGCTTATCCATACCCTTGCCAGTCAAAATGTTACATTTTATTCAACCGGTGGTACGCAGGCCTTTATCGAGGGGTTGGGCTACAAGGTGATTCCCGTGGAGGAACTGACCTCTTATCCCAGCATACTGGGTGGCCGCGTGAAAACCCTGCACCCCAAGGTGTTTGGTGGCATCCTGGCGCGCCGTGAAAACCCGGAGGACCTGGAGCAGCTGAAACAATACGAGATTCCGGAAATTGACCTCGTGGTCGTGGATTTGTACCCTTTTGAAGAAACGGTCAGAAATTATACGTCTCTGTTTGAAGGGGAAATCACCTCGGAAATCATCGAAAAGATTGATATCGGCGGCATTTCCCTGATACGGGCGGCAGCCAAGAATTTCAACGACACCGTGATCGTATCGCAAAAGAGCCAGTATGCCGAACTGGCGCAGGTGCTGGAAGAAAACCAGGGGCAGACCTCGCTGGAATTCCGCCAGCATTTTGCCCAACAGGCATTTGCCGTCAGTTCCCACTATGATACCCTGATTCACCGCTATTTCTCCCGTTCCTCGCCTTACGATACGTTTAAGGAAAGTTACCTGAACGGGGAGGCCTTGCGCTACGGCGAGAACCCGCACCAAAAGGGCTATTTCTACGGCGATATCCACGAAGTGTTTGACATCCTGAACGGCAAGCAGTTGTCCTACAACAACCTCGTGGACATCGATGCGGCGGTACACCTGATGGCGGAGTTTATAGAAACCACCTTTGCGGTGCTGAAACATACGAACGCCTGCGACGTGGCCTCCAGAGCGACTACGGTGGAGGCCTGGAAAGCCGCACTGGCTGCCGACCCGGTTTCGGCTTTCGGCGGGGTACTCATTACGAATGCGACACTGGACGAAGCTACGGCAGGAGAAATCGATAAGCTGTTTTTTGAAGTGCTGATTGCACCGGAATTTGCACCGGAAGCCCTGCAGCTACTGATGAAAAAGAAGAACCGCATTCTGCTGAAACAAAAAAGGACCGACTTCCCGTCCAGGCAGTTCAAATCCCTGCTGAACGGGGTGATTGCACAGGATTTCGACAAAAAACCGGAGACGGCAGAAGAGTTGAAGATTGTCACCATACTTGCGCCGACCGCGGAACAGGCAGAGGATTTGATATTTGCCAATAAGGTGGCCAAACACCTCAAATCGAATACGATAGTGCTCGCAAAAGACAGGCAGCTGCTGGCGATGGGCTGCGGGCAGACCTCGAGGGTGGACGCGTTGCAGCAGGCTATCCACAAGGCACACTCGTTCGGCTTTGACCTGAACGGTGCGGTGATGGCGAGCGATGCGTTTTTCCCTTTTCCGGATTGCGTGGAAATAGCGGATAAAGCAGGTGTTTCGGCGTTCATCCATCCAGGTGGAAGCATCAAGGATCAGGATTCCATCGATTACTGTGATGCACATCATCTGGCGATGGTGCTGACCGGCATACGCCATTTTAAACATTAATCCGTAACAAAGATTAAATTTTTGAGGAACGTTCTAGTTCTCATTTATAAAACGTATTTTTATCGTTTGATTTAACAAGTATAAGAAAGAATAGAAAATGGGATTTTTTAGTTTTCTGAATAAAGAGATAGCATTAGACCTTGGTACGGCAAATACGCTGATCATATACAGAGACCAGGTGGTGGTAGACGAACCGTCTATCGTGGCCGTTGATAAGAAAACGAATCAGGTGATTGCAGTGGGAAAGAAGGCGATGATGATGCACGAAAAGACACATGCCAACATCGAGACGATACGTCCGCTGAAAGACGGTGTGATTGCCGACTTTACCGCAGCGGAAGCGATGATACGCGGATTTATTTCCATGATAAATGATGGCAACAAATGGTTCCGTCCGTCGTTGACGATGGTGATCTGTATTCCATCGGGTATCACGGAGGTGGAGAAACGTGCGGTAGTGGAATCGGCGGAGCGCGCGAATGCGAGAGAACGTTATTTGATTCACGAACCGATGGCGGCCGCTTTAGGTATTGGCCTGGATGTGGAAATGCCGGAAGGCAACATGATTATTGATATCGGCGGCGGTACGACGGAAATCGCGGTGATTGCCCTGTCAGGAATTGTAACCGATCAGTCTATCCGCGTGGCGGGTGACGAGTTTACGCTGGATATCGTGGAGTATGTGAAAAGACAGCATAATATTTTAATCGGTGAACGTACGGCGGAGCAGGTGAAAATACATGTGGGTTCTGCCTTGCAGGATCTGGAAAATCCACCGGAAGATTATGCCGTTCACGGAAGAGACTTACTGACGGGCATTCCAAAACAGGTGACCGTTTCCTATTCGGAGATTGCAGGTTGCCTGGATAAATCCATTTCCAAGATTGAAGAAGCGGTGATGAAGGCGCTGGAGTCTACTCCTCCGGAACTGGCTTCCGATATCTATCGAAAGGGATTGTATCTGACGGGCGGCGGCGCGTTGTTGCGTGGCCTGGATAAACGGATTGCCATGAAAACAAAACTGCCGGTACAGGTGGCGGATGATCCGCTTCGTGCCGTTGTACGGGGTACCGGAATCGCATTGAAAAACAGAGACCGTTTTACCTTCCTGATGAGTTAAACGAATGCGCAGCATATATTTTCTTCTTTCCAGGTTTCATGTACTCTTCCTGTTTGTACTGATGGAAATCTTTAGTCTTTATCTTATTTATCAGTCACACAAATATCAGGGAAGTGACATTCCTGAACACCTCCAATAACCTTGCCGGTAAGGTGGTAGGATTTGCCAATAGCTTTTATACGTTTATAAATCTAGGCAACACGAACAGGGTGTTGACAGAAGAAAATACCCGCCTGAAAAAAAGGATACAGTACCGGAATACTTATCCTGCAGATACCGCACTTCCGGAACAATCGGAGTCTTACAGCTTTGAATATATTCCTGCAAAAATTGTCAATAACAGTATCAGTAAAAGCATTAACTACATAACACTGAACAAAGGCAGTAAAGACGGTATTCAGAAAGGTTGGGGTGTGGTCAGCAGCAACGGTGTGGTGGGTATTGTGACGAATGTTTCTGAAAATTTTTCTCTGGTGATGTCTGTCTTAAGCGTAAAGATGCTGGTGAGTGTCCGTCATAAGAAAACGAATGCGTTGGGTAACCTGAGCTGGAACGGCAAAAGTCCGGCATTGCTGCAGATTCAGAATATCAGCAAAACACTTCCCGTCAAGAAGAACGACACCATTGTAACGGCGGGATTTTCCTCCATATTTCCACCGGATATTATAGTCGGAAAAGTGAAGCGCTTCAGCCCGGATGAAAGTTCCAGTTTTTATGAAATGGATATTGAACCTACGAATGCCATCAGCCGGCTGAGTTATGTGTATGTCGTTAAGAACAGTAAAAAGAAAGAAATTGATGCATTAGAATCAACTGCGTTGAATGAATAACAAGTTTATCCTCACCAATATCATTCGGTTTTCGGTGCTCATGGCGCTGCAGGTATTGCTGTTGAATGAACTGCCGTTGGGACGTGCCTATATCATGATTTATCCGCTGGCGATTTTGCTGTTGCCTGTATTTACCCCCAGGCTCGCCGTGCTGGTGCTTGCCTTCCTTACCGGACTCATTATTGATATGTTCAGCAACGGTGGAGGCCTGCATACGGCATCGCTCACACTCATCGGTTACGGCCGCAGTTACATACTCGATACGTTTCAGCCACGCTCCGGCTGGGACAAACTGGATGTTCCCAATCTTTCACAGCAGGGCGTCACCTGGTTTTTCTATTATACGCTGATTGGTTTCTCCATCCACCATCTTGCGTATTTCTTTCTCGAGGTTTTCTCGTTTGCCAATTTTTTCCCCACTATCTTTAAGACACTCATCAGCTTGTTCGGTACATTGTTATTGGTATGGATGATCAGTTTGTTTTTTATGAAGGATATCAAAGAATAATTTTACATGCAACGAGGGAATGAAAGCGGCATTTTAGAGAAAGCGATTTATATCGCCGCGTTTATCCTGATTGTCCGTTTATTCTTTTTACAGGTTCTCACCGGGATACAAACTGAAAGCGCATGATAATGTCGTGAAGAAAGTAACGATTTATCCGTCGCGCGGACTTATCATAGACAGGAATGGTAAAATCATTGTGTATAATGATGCCGTTTATGATATCCTCATACAATGGAATATTACAAAGGATTTAGATACGCTTAAATTATGTGAATTGCTGAATACCAGCATGGACTTTGCCCGTAAGAAACTGGATGAAATCAAACGAACAACGCTCAATAAACCTACTACACTTATCAAATTGCTGGATCCGCAAACGTTTGCCCGTTTTCAGGAACATCTTTTTGAATTTCCGTCCATCTCCTTCCAAACCCGTACCGTACGGCGCTATCCGTATCACGGCGGTGCGGCGCTCTTGGGTTATCTGAGTGAGGTAACGGAAAATAATATTGCAAATTCGGAAGGCTATTACGAGCTGGGGGATTATATGGGTACCACCGGGCTGGAATATTATTATGATGAATGGCTGAGAGGAGAGAAGGGGTATAGCTTTCAGGTAGTCGATGTGAAAAATACCTATCAGGGAAAATACAAAGACGGTAAGGATGACAGGATTCCGGTAGCCGGCTGGGATATGGTATCCGGCATAGATGCGGAACTGCAGGCGTACGGGGAAAAACTGATGCAGGGGAAAGTGGGCGGCATAGTGGCTGTCGAGCCTTCCACCGGCGAAATACTGGCGTATGTCAGCAGTCCGGGATACGACCCGAATATCCTGACCGGCAGATACCGGCGTCATAATTTTAATGTGTTGTTCAAGGATTATTACAAACCATTGTTAAACCGCCCGATTCAGGCGATGTATCCGCCGGGGTCCACCTTCAAGGCAGGTGCGGCTTTAGTGATGCTGCAGGAAAATATCCATGGAGAAAAATGGTCGTGGTTCTGTCCGGGCGGATACAGGGTGGGCAACCACGTGGTGAAATGTCACGGCGTTCATGGTATCCCTGATGTGGAAACCGCCCTGCAGTATTCCTGCAATTCCTATTTCTGTAAGATTTACAATGACTTTATCATGGACTCCGTTTTTGCAGCGCCGGAAATCGGATATCAGAAATGGTGGGATATGACGAGTCAGTTTGGATATGGAAAGAAAATCGGTATTGACCTCGCCGGCGAAAAAAAGGGTAATTTACCGACCGTAAAATATTATAACAAAGTATTTGGTGCGGGCAGATGGAAGGCATCCACGGTGATATCAAATTCCATCGGTCAGGGCGAAGTTTTGGCTACTCCGCTGCAGATAGCAAATGCCATGGCCATCATAGCAAACAAAGATTTTATATTACGCCTAAGATTTGCCGGTTCCTGAAGAAGGATGATAAATACAGGAAACCTAAAGTAAAGCTTGTTACGACCATTGATTCTGTCTATTACAGATATGTTACGGACGGATTGGAAAAAGTGGTACTGGCGGGTACCGCGCGGGTTTACTGAATTCAGGGATTTCATTTTGCGGCAAAACGGGCACGGCACAGAACCCGCATGGAAAAGACCACTCTATTTTTGCCGGATTCGGGCCGAAAGAAAATCCTAAGATTGCCATTGCGGTATTTGTCGAAAATGCCGGATTTGGGGCGACCTATGCAGCACCTATTGCATCGCTGATGGTGGAGAAATATTTGAACGACACCATCGCAAAAGAATACCGCTCGAAGAACGGATGATCAGCATACACCTGATGAAGACGGTATCGGAAATCAAGAACCTGAAATCCGCCGGACAGCAAGAAGCAGGATTCCATAGCCAGGATAAAGGCGAAGAAAGATTCTGTCATACGGGATAGATTCAGGCAGGATTCTGTCAAGGCAGCAAAACTGAAAGCACAAAAGGAACTTAAACAGATAAGTGATTCTACTGCCAATTCTCCGAAAATTAAAATGTATATCCCCTAATGAATAATAAAAGAGCATAGGATCCGATTGACAGTACCGTATTGCTGTGTTATCTGTTTCTGGTGATATTAGGTATCCTGTCCATTTTTGCAACGGAATATAACGGCACCTTTACGGCAGCTTTCTTCAGTTTCAAACACAGTTATATCAAACAGTTGGTGTGGGCGCTGATTGCGGGGTTGATGTTTTTCTCTATTTTGGGATTTGACAGAAGAATCCTGCAGCTTATATCCTATCCGATGTACGGGATGGTTTTGTTTCTGCTTTTTCTAGTGCTGGTGGTCGGACAAACGACCAAAGGACAGCAAAAACTGGATTAATCTCGGTGCCTTCAAATTGCAGCCGTCCGAGTTTGCCAAATTCGGAACAGCGATGGCGCTGGCCAAATATTTTGATACACCCAATATGCGCTTCATCACCCGGCGCGAACATCTGATTACTTATTCCATCATCAGGATTCCCTTATTGCTAGTGGCGGCACAGGAGACGCAGGTTCTTGTCTCGTATTTGCGGCCTTCGTTTTCGTTCCTGAACCGGGAAGGTTTGTCCGACCTGGTGGTGTATCTCGGTTTGTTTGTGATTGCGGTTTCTGTTTTGTCGTTAATCATCAATCAGTACATCATCATAGGGATAACAATCGTTGTTTTTAGTGCACTAATATA
>JADJYT010000006.1 GCA_016719635.1 Sphingobacteriales bacterium
TTCGATATTCTGCTCATCGCGTATATACATCACATCATCGCAAAAATCTACTTTGCCGGTTTCAACATTATACATGGCGCCAACTACGCCAATCTCCCGTTCTCAACCAACTGCTCTAAATGAAACTGCGTTCGATGATGCTTTTACGGAACGTTTAACATTGATTTCTGCGTTTCAACAAACGTATAGTTCGCAGATGTTCTGTCTTTTTTGAACTCTTTCCTGGTAAACAGCCGGTTGCAGTTTAGATAACAGCTCTGTCAGCTTCCCATTTCGACATGGTCGCACGCGCCTTTACCCGCACCGCATTTTGAATGCCCCGTTTACAATTAATTTTGACCCCGCTACTTTACAGGCAAACTCCATACTGCCGAGTATATCCGTGTTTACGTGTACCGGCAATACGTACCGAAAAATGTCGCGGTCCACGGTGAAATATTAATTCGGCAAGATGGTGTTCTGCTGTCAATACAGCTTAGTATGGTGGCAAAGGCCACTGTCCGTCTGATACATGTTTTGCTGTAATAAATTCCGGTTTCCTTATAGTTTTATAAAACGGTCATTTCCCTCTTTTAAAATTTCCGGCTTCATTCTCGGCGTGGTGTTTATCTCGGGTTTCTTTGTATGTTTTCATTTTCAGCTTATTTTAATTCATGAATGGATTGTACATGTATGTCATTCTCGATTTTATATTCTTCTTTGAAGCCAATCAGTATCGGCGTGATTTTCTCCTTGGCCTGGACTTCTCTGAAATTTCTTATCAATTCCAGTACATCGTAATCATTATAGGTTGTTTTGGACGCATCAATGGTGACAACCGAATTTTTCAGGTAAGTGTGCCAGCGTCTGCTTGATGCTTGCCTTGTTTAAGAAGGAGACTTCTTTCCGCCTAGCTGTATCCTGATTTATCACCGGCATGGTAGTCTTCCTTGTGGAAGAAATATGCGTTTGCCAGGTTGCCTTTTAATATATAAAAATACTGACTGCCAATCCTACGCCTCGCCTTTTCAATAAATCGGTGAACACCACCACAAGTACCGTGACTATAAACGGAACCCACTGGTGTTTTCCATTTTGAAACATCTCTTTGTATATTGAAATTTTAGTCAGCTTATAACCTACGGTGAGCAATATGGCCGCGAGTGCCGCCAGTGGAATTTTATTGTAATGTTGGAATCAGGGCAACACACCAGCAATAAGAAACTGTGAAACATGGCCGACACCTTTGTTTCGGCTTTGCATTCACATTGGCAGAACTCTGACAATTACAACGGTTATGGGCAGCCCCTATCAGGCCGGAAACGATATTTCCGATTCCCTGCGCCTTCAGTTCCAGGTTTGTTGAGGACTCTTTATGCGGATCAATATTGTCTACCGCCTCTATGCTTAAGAGTAGTTCGATTGAAGCCACTACTGCAATCGTGGCAGCAATGGTGATGACCTTTACATTGGTAATCTGCGAAAAATCAGGGAAGGTGAAAAACCCCAGAAACTCATTCAGGCCGTTGGCGATAGGCACATTCACCAGATGCGATTTTTCAGTTATGGCAAGCGAAGAGCCCGTGGTTACGAACAGTTCGTTTAAGACAATACTGACAATTACAGCCACCAAACCACCGGGAATAAAACCCGCTCTGTTTTAATAAACGGTTTTCCCCAAAGAATCAAGATCGCAAGGGCTGTTACCGCTATCAGTGTAGCGCCCAGGTTGATATGCTGCAAGGGTGCAGAAGTGCTGTGAATGTATTTTCTCCGTTTGCCTGTATAAAATCCAGGTTTCCTTCTATATCCGCATCATAGCCAAATGCATGCGGAATCTGTTTCAAAATAATTAAGATTCCGATTGCCGTCAGCATGCTACCTTTATGACGTTTGATGGGAAATAATTGCTGATGGTTCCGGCTTTTTAAAAAAGCCCAATACCACCTGCATGATACCGGCTAATACGACTGCCAGTAAAAAAACATTGAACGCACCCAATTGTTGAATTGATACCAGCACAATGGCCGCCAGTCCCGCAGCGGGACCACTGACGCTCAGTTGGGAATTACTAATGGATGCGACAACCAATCCCCTACAATACCGGCAATCATGCCGGAGAAAAAGGCACCCGGATGCGAGTGCGATACTAAGGCAAAGCGGCAATGCCACCAGAAAACGACTATACCGGCAGGAAGGTCCTGCTTCCATGTTCGGAAATATTTTTGCATAATAAGATGTTTACTGTGTGTGTATGATTATCATCAGGCTTTTCCCTGACCAGTTAACGGTCTTCTATAAGGAAAACCATTGGAAGAAATAATGATTATGCCGCATCGGGCGGAAAATAGACAGCCATGGAGTGATCTTCATCTATTGGAAGATGCTGATATTGGGCAAGTCTGTTTTTTTGCAGGGCATTAAAAATGCCGATTGCCCTGTTTTTTATATCTGCTGAAATGTAAGGGAAAATTTTAGTCTCTTTAGCGGTATCTTTTTGCTGATGTTCCTCTTCCGCCATTTCTGCCATACTGCTGGGCTCGGACTGTAAAAATACAATGGATTGGTCACCATGAATGTCATGGCAAATAAAATCATATAGGTGAACAGCATTTTCACGGCGCAATTATACCCTCAAAAACAGATATAGACAAGCATTTAACATTATTTAGATGTAAATAGTTCAACAAAAAAACATTTTTTTTTAGCTTATCTTGCTACTGAAAACTTTATCCCTTATTTATTTAAAATAGGAAGATCATCATGCAGACTTTTAACGAACGGTTCCGGCAAATTGCATTCTTTTTTTAGTGGCGCTCGGGCTGCTTATTTTTTACAGCTTCAGTTTCTGGTGCCCGGAATTTTGGGTGCAGTAACCCTATATATTTTAAACAGAAAACCTTTCTTCATTCTGATCTATCAGAAAAATGGAATAAGTATCTTGCAACCACCCTGCTAATATTTCTGGATGCTGTGATTTTATTGATACCCTTTGGCCTTGCCACCTATTTTGTATTACCGAAGGTGCACAATTTTTCAGAGAATGCCGGTGATTTGTTTGCCGGCGTAAAGGCAATCATAGAACGTGTTTCGGCCTCCATCGGCGTTACAATACTTTCCAAAGAATCATTGGGCAATATTCCGGCATTGGTATCTTCAATCTTCCTCGATTTTCTCAATTCAGCTTTCAATGCATTCATGAATATTTCCACCGTGTACTTCCTGCTGTTTTTCTGCTGATCAATGCAAAAATTAGAAATGATCCTGTTAAAATACATTCCTTTGAATGCCGGAAAACAAAAACTGATTACTGCAGAAACAAAAAACATCGTGGTATCCTATGCCATCGGCATACCGGTAATCGCCATTGCCCAGGGTTTTTGCGCCTATATCGGTTATACCATTTTCGGCACCAAGGATCCGATGTTGTGGGGTTTGTAACCGCTGTTTGTTCCGGTTATACCTTTTGTCGGCTCCGGCTTGATCTGGATTCCCCTGGCGGTATTTTTATATATCCATGGAAATGCGGGTGATTCGCTGGGACTCGCCGTCTACTGTGCATTGGTGGTATTAAATATTGATAACCTGCTGAGGCTGGTCTTTCTCAAGGCCTATGCCAATATTCATCCTCTGATTACATTATTCGGTGTCATTACCGGATTGAAGCTTTTTGGATTTATCGGGCTGATTTTCGGGCCCTGCTCGTTTCATCCTTACTGCTGCTGATTCGAATTTATATCATAGAGTTTTCTTCCGAAAACAACAGTGCATAATCCCGGATTTTTCCAGTTTTACATTACGCGTTTATGCTTAACGACTCAGCTGTTCCTGTAAAATCTTATTGACCATATCATGCTGTATCAGGAGCATGGAATGGGAGCCGCCCTCCACCGGAATGGCGTTTTTAATATTCCTGAATGGAAACATCTCATCCTTCGTTCCGTGAATATGGATAATATCTTTTCTGTAATCTTCCCTGCCGTTCCATTTTACAATCGCATCCACACACCAGTACAAGAATTTGGGGGAGTTATTTTTTGCCATACTGACGGCCAGATGGCGCAGTCCGGGTTTTTTCAGCACCTCCCGTTTGAACATGCTCCCGAATTGAATCGAATGGATGAAACCCTGTCCGGGAAGCAGTTTATGCATATTGGTGAATTTCATCTGCTTCAGCAGTAACGGCATTTCGCTCCGGCTTTTCACGGAAGAAATCAACACCACCTTCTCGGGCTGCACATGGCGTATCAGTTCCATCGTCATGATACCCCCCATCGAATTTCCAACGATGTTAAACGGTTTCGTGGTGTCCATCAGCGGAATAAATTTCTGCATAGGTTTCCATCGTATCATGGGTATGGTGTTCCGGGAATGGTAGATAAACGGGGTTTTCCACCACCGCCATCTGGTATTTGAAGATGCGCTCATCCGAGGCGATACCGCCGATAAAATACGTTTTGTTGCTGTCACAGCTCTAAAATAAGGAAAAAGAAGGAGTTTTTTCTGATACCCCCCTGCTCAGTCAGGATCTCTCAGTGCGCGTTCAATATTTTTATCCGGAACCAACCACATGATAGCGGTGAGTGCAAATAACAGCGCTGAAACCAACGGAAAGAACAATGCACAGGGGATGGAAACGGCATAAATGACAAGTGAGAGGATGCCTTTCTTTTCCTGTGTCTTCAGGGCTTCTGTCAGTCGGGTGCGCTGCTTCAAATCAGATGCGATGGCAGCCTGAAGAATGAAAAAGGCAATGGCGCAGCATAATAAATTGACGGCATAGGTGGCTACCGGAATCCGGGCGAAATGATTCTCTCCCATCCAGCCCGTGGTGAACGGAATCAGGGAAAGAAAAAACAAAAGACACATATTGGACCAGATGAGTTTACTGTTTACACGATGCGCCGTGTGCAGCAAATGGTGGTGATTGCCCCAATAAATGCCCACATACACAAAACTCAGCACATAACTGATAAAGACCGGCGCCAATTCCCAAAGGGCAGGCAGCGTGGCCTCGTGCGGAATCTTTAATTCCAGGACCATAATGGTAATGATGATGGCGATGACACCATCACTGAACGCTTCTAAACGGGATTTGGTCATGGTTGATTTTATAAACAGACAACTGTTGTTACACAATTTCTTTTCAAAAATACTCAATAAATCCATTGCAGGAGTGCCCAGCGAATGGAAGAAAATTCGGGCAGTGCGGCACGGGTGTGTTCATCGCGGTTAAAAATCAGTTCGGTATTGTTTCCCGCTCCGTCAAAATACACCAGCCAGGGCGCAGCCATACGGTCTGCCAGCAGGTGCAGCCGGTACAACTGCTCCTGCCGGGTGGTATGGGCACTTGTGGGTACCGTGAATTCCAGTTTATACGTATCCGTAAATTTGGCATATCTTTGGGCAGCGGTGTACTGCGTTTCATTGGGCAGTGCTTTCAATAGTGTATCTGCGAACAATCGGCTATCCTCTTCATTTTTTATGCCATCCGCAATGATGGTGATGCTTATCCCTTTAATCATGGCTGAAAAGATACGGATTTCATCTTTTTAAAAATCGGAAAATAAGCATGTCACGTTTGGTGTAAAATCATCTTTTATTTCCGTCGGGTTTTGCTGCATCTTTACATCATCAAACAGCTGAAGCTGGAAACATAAAAAACCAACCCTTAGAAAAGAAACCAAAAAAACCAAACTAAGGTCCGGAAACATAGAAACCCTACCCTAAACGTCCGGAAACCTAAGAACCCAAAGAGCAGCGACCGCTGCTCTTTTTTTTATTGTCATCATCGTCATTGCGAGTGAAGCGAGAAATCTTCCTCCTTTTTAGAAATAAGCCTGGTTGCAGCAGGCTCTTTCTTGTTGGTAGAAAGGACAGTGTGCAATAAAAGTGCAGACTGCTTATTCTATGAACATCGCCGTCCTTTCGAGTGAGACACGAGCGAGAAATCTTGCTTCTGTTTAGCAGTAAACTTAATTGTATAGGTGCATTGTTTTTTGCTTATACGTTTCCGCTATAGGTTGGGTCAAAATCCACCATCCACTCAATACCGAATTTATCTCTGAACATCCCGAAATAGGAACCCCAGGGACTGTCAGCAATCGGCACTTCAATACTTCCGCCTGCTGAAAGTCCGTAAAATAACCTGTCGGCTTCTGTACGGCTTTCTGCGCTAATAGCAATTTTAGATCGGTTTTCATTCTCATTGACCGGTCCCATGCTTTCCGGAACGTCATTGCCCATTAAAATGTTCTTGCCAACAGGTAGGGCAATGTGCAGAATTTTGTTGGCATCATTTTCCGCTACGGGGAATTCAGGGCCTGAGAGGTCTTTAAGACGCATAATTTTTGCAAACTCTCCGCCGAATACTGATTTGTAAAACGTAAACGCTTCTTCGGCATTTCCATTGAAGTTAATGTGAGGATGAATCAGTGCCATATTTTTTAGTTTTCAGTTTTTTTCTTTCTTATTCCTGCTATCTGAGTGAAGGGTGTCGAAAAACGGTATGCATATTTGCAGTGATCATTCTTCCTTTTTTTATTTAAGGGTCCAATTGTGTCAGCTTTATTTTCTAAAAATATCAATAAGCTTTTCTACATGAATTTCTAAATCAATGTCGCCACCTGCACCAATTGAAAACCTGTGTTGGCTGCTGGCATTATTTTATAATGTGTTGATAATTAATCTATGTAATATGTATTTCAATTACAAGTTGTGTACAATTATGTTAATTCAAAATGATACACTTTTCAAATGTCAGGGGCAAAATTTGATCCGTCCTAAAATATGTTTACCGTTTTAGTTATTAAATCCCGCTACAGGTTTACAAAATTATAACTGCCAACAATTTTCACACGTCAGAACTATCTTAGTAAAATTTCACACATAATACCTACAAGATAATGTGTTGTTTTATATTTTCTGAATACAAGACGCACTATTTTCCAGTCCAAATTATCAGGTTCTTTTCCGCCTGGATAATAGAAACCCAGAAAATCATCATTTTTGTAATAAACATCCATGTTATTGGAAATATCATTGTCCGCATAAAAATTATTATATTCTATTTGATTGTGAAAGAGGGCTTTATCTGTGAATATAATTTCATCAAAAAAGTCTGGTATTGATAATATTATTGAATCTTCGGAGTTATCCCGGTAACCCCAAAAATATGTTTTTCTGTTAGGTTTCCTAAAATCTTTAGCGAACAAAATCTGATCACTTTCTGCTACAACATGTGCCAGAGGTGAAAAGCGGGCACCATCTGTTGGGTGAATGTATTTAGCTAATTTGTAGTACTGCTTTGCTTTACAATATTTCAAAATTTCTTTTGCTTTTTGAATCAGCAATGAATCGTCTATCCCTGTTTTGGTTGATAAAGGTTGAGCATTAAGTATCAATGCTGCATTTAAAAAAATCAGAACCCAAATGATTTTCTTCATTTAATTTCTTTTTCTAAATAGAAAAAGACACCATCCCATCTTATAATCACATGGGTATCATCTAAAACAAAAATTTCTTCTACAGGCGTTTCGGGGCTATTGGTTGACAAGCACCGGATTTTTTCACTTGTTATCCCTAATTTCATCACATCCGAATTATATTGGATAAAAAATTCTTTAGCAGGGAATACTGTATCTCTCAATATTTCAAAGTTTTTGCAAACTGTATCGTTAGGAAAAATTTCTTTATAGGAAGGAATTTCTTTAAATGGGATAATTGCATCTTTTGAAAATGATACTGTTTTTTTTAACCACTCACCGGCTGTTTTGTCATCCATTGCCGAGAATTCAGAAAAAACATATTTTGTTATTTTCCACTTCCCGCTAATGATTGATTGTTTAACATCTGTAACTTCAGTATTCATTTTTACGCTTTCTTTTTTTTCGGAAGCATTAGAATTGCAGGATAAACAAGCAAACACTATAATAATAGCTACGCTTAAATATATACTGTATCTCATAGTTTTATTTTTTATAATGCTGAATTCAAGTAATAAATGCAATTTTGTTTAAAATAGGTTTATCGTTAGTAAAAATAGCATTTGCTATCTCATTTGGGGTATAAAAGCTGAGTTTTTTTCTAGGTCTGTTGTTGAGTTTATTTTCTATTTCATTTAATTTTTCTTGCGTCAGGTATTCAAAAGACGATTTTTTAGGAATATATCTGCGAATAAGACCGTTGGTATTTTCCACCGTTCCACATTCGTAACTGGAATATGGATGTGTAAAGAAGTATTGAACACCGAGCTGTTGGGCTATATCTTCATGTCTGGCAAATTCCTTACCATTGTCAGAAGTGATGGTGTGCAAATAAGGTCGAAAATTGTATAGGGTTTTTATGGTTTGACGAGCCACCTGACTTGCGTGTTTTCCATCTAATAAGACCATTTTGGTATACAATGTTTTTCTGTCTACCATTGTCAATATAGCACCCTTATGATTCGCTCCGATAATGGTATCTACTTCAAAATCTCCAAACCGTTCTCTGTTATTAGCCTGCATTGGACGCTGTTCGATACTGACTTTGTTAGGTATCTGTCCTCTGTAATCTGACTTATTACCACGTTTCCTTCTGCATCTTTGCTTTCTAGCCAGGTATTGATATAGTACTCCACCCTGTTTTTTGTCCTTCCAAACATATTGATAAATAGTTTCATGGCTGACTTTGGTACAACCTTCTAGCATTAGACGGCAGCTGATTTGCTCCGGTGATAGCTCTTGTTGTAAAAGATGGGCTACCAGCAATTGTACGGAGTCCGTAAAGTATTTATGCTTTTGCTTGATCTGATGCCTGAACACAGCGTACTGATGTGCATTCTTAGCATCATATCTGCCGGAATACATCTTATTTCTGGCAATCTCCCTGCTGACACATGACGTACTCTTACCAATGTATTCGGCAATCTGCTTCTGATTGAATTGTTTTGACAATAAGGTAGCTATTTGATACCTTTGCTCTGCGGTGAGTTGTTTAAATGTACGATTCATTTGCAATTAAGTTTAAGCACTTCAAATATAGTGGGTGAAAGCCCACTATGTTTGAAACTTTTAATTGCATTTATTACTTGAACTTAGGATTTTTAATAAAGATACTTAAAATTCTGCATCTTAATATATGAGTGAGCCTGTTCTTCTTCTTAAAATTAGACTCGCATTTATTTATTAACCACTGTTCATCAAACTGGCTCCAGATTCCGGCCGGACTAAAAAGATTTGGATATAGTGAGGGACGCACTTCATATAAATCAATATCTTTAATTTCTTTTAAATCCAATTTTGACGACTTGAAAGTAGTTTCTAATCTTTGATAATCGACACTTGTTAAAGCATTATCCAGATAAAATTCAGCTAAAGCAATCCATACTTTTTTCCTGGATTCTAATATGTTATTGGGTATAATCATACTTTTCATAAATACTGAAAGCCGAATTCAATACGTATCTGCTTTTTAATTTTCATAAAATTCGTAACCATCTTTATTAATATAACCTGTTCTTTTATTAGGAAGTTCAAAACGAGCAAGCCCGTATTCAAAAGGATATAATTTTTTATATTTCATTTCTTTTGTAATTCCATAATATCCGTAAAGTCCTTTCTTTTAAACCAAATATAAATCATCAATAAATTTAACCGAATCAAACATCTCTAATTTATTATCGTAAAAAATACCCTGTTGGCTTCCTTTGGTGATAATAATTGCATGTGGATAAACCGGGAAAATTTTTCCCACACTGTGATTTCCATCATACCGGATATAGCTATTTCCATTGCTGAAATTAATAGCAGTAATTCCTGATTTATCAATCGTGTCAGTTTCAACAAGATGTGGTTTTTTGTTATCGTAGCCGGTATAAAACACGACAGAATAATTCGTTTTGTTTTCTACAATTTCATAAACATACTCCGGCACAGTGCCACAAACTCCGTAGGAAAATTTTGCTTCTTTCTTCTTTTTAAAATCTTTATCTATATAGAATATTCTATCTCTTTTATCCAATACCTGAATAAAAGAAACCAGGTATTCAACATATTTTAAGTTTTTGAAAATTCTTTTATCGTTTTTCCAAACACTATATTTACCATTGCTTTGAGTTACTTTCCCTGATTCGGTAAAAGTGAAAATCACGGATTCATCACTTTGTGAAAAAGTTTTTATAATAAACACCAAAGTGACAAAAAATATAAGAAAAAGCTTAATTTTCATTTTTTAAATTACAATATATTTTTCAATCATTCAAATGTTGAGAATTTTGGTCATAAGGAATTTATCTTTGTTATTTACCGCTATTTACAAACTTCTTCAGGTGACCCTTCCAAAATAGCTATAACGGATTGCAGCACCCGAAGGTGGCCGGGTTGAAACACCAAACTGTCAATACGTGTAAAATCCAGTGAAGTTGACCACTCTTATCCGGTTAAAGTGACCGTGTCAAATAATAGCGAAGAAAGACACCAAGAGCTGCTTTCAGGTTATTTTGTCTTTGTCCTGTATAACCCAGACGCAAGCAATTCGTTGCTTGTCAAAATTATCTCTTGTTATTTATTCCGGGTCTTGATTCACTTTAATTTAAATATTTACAATTTTTAGTCGGTTAAATTACGCAAAATAAACATTGATTTCGATATGAAACCCGGTCTTTGGTGCGGTGGCAATGCGGGCTGGCGAATTTCAAGATATTTTGTGCAGTGGAAAAAAAATAAAACACAGAAGGGTAGGCAATGAGTGTAGGCTTACTCGCTGTCCTAATGTGGTATCGTCCTTATATCCGTATTCACCTGTCAAAATGGTTTACGTTTTCTTTGGAAATAGCATTTGTTTCCGTACAATGTGGTGTCGTCCTTTACGCTTGAAGCCAACTTAGTTATATCGATTATTTTTCCTGTACCTATTTCAAATATAGGGGTTAAAAATCAAAATATAAACGGCTGGATAGATAAGTTTCTTACCCCTTTAATCCCGCCTTTTCACTGATTTCCAGCATGCGGTCAATCGGAATTTTTGCCTGTATGCGCAACGCTTCATCCATCAGCAGTTCGGGCAGTTCGTATTTCAGGCACAGGTAGATTTTCTCCAGTGTATTCAGCTTCATGTGCGGGCAGTCGTTGCAGGCACAGCCGTTGTTGGGCGGCGCGGGAATGAAGGTTTTGTGCGGCGAGGCCTGCTGCATCTTGTGCAGGATGCCGGTTTCGGTGGCCACGATGTATTCCTGCGCATCGTCGGCCTGGGTGAATTTCAGCAGGCCCGTGGTGGAACCGATGTAATCCGCCAGTTCCAGCACGGCGGCTTCACACTCCGGATGGGCGATGAATTTAGCCTCCGGGTGTTTCTCTTTCAGCCGTGTAATTTTCTCCAGCGAAAAGATCTCGTGCACCATGCAGGAACCGTCCCACAGCACCATTTCCCGGTTCAGTTTTTTGGACAGGTAGGCGCCCAGGTTTTTGTCGGGCGCGAAGATAATGCCGCGGTCATAGGGAATGGCATTGATGATATGCTCGGCATTGGAGCTGGTGCAGATATAATCACTCAGTGCCTTGATTTCAGCAGAGCAGTTGATGTACGAAACGACGGCGTAGCCGGGGAATTTTTTTTTAAATACAGCGAAATCCTCCGGAGGGCAGCTGTCTGCCAGCGAACATCCGGCTTTCAGGTCGGGCAGGATGACTTTTTTTGTGGGGTTCAGTATTTTGGCGGTTTCTGCCATAAAATGCACTCCGGCAAACAAGATGATATCTGCCGTGGTGGCGGCAGCTTTCTGCGCCAACTGCAGGCTGTCGCCTATATAATCCGCGATATCCTGAATATCGGCTTCCTGGTAGTAATGCGCCAGTAAAACGGCGTTTTTTTGCTTTTTCAGGCTGTCTATTTCGGCAAACAAATCGAGCGTCGGATCGATGTGGATATCGAGATAGCCGACCTGCGCCAGCCGGGAAATTTTTTCTTTTAAATCGGATACTTCTGCCATGGTGTAAATTGAAGTTTAAAGGTAATTTGATTTTTCGAAAAAACTAAAAATTAAAACTTCTGTCTGTTGAGTATAATAATATTAATAATCTATTTAAAATATTTTTTTACTATTATAAATTACCGGTGTGAATTCGTTGATAAAAAAGTAGTAAGTAATAAGTAGTAAGTAGTAAGATTTATTAGCACTATTATTTATCCACCTATTATCCACATACTTTTATTTTAAGACCTATAACTGTAATATATCCGCTTTTATTAGGTATTTCATAATTTCCTGTTCCTTATCCCATCTTCTTTACAAACACTTGTTCACTACTTTATCCATAGGTTGTTGTGTATACTTTTTCCGTACCCGTCCGGTGTATTAATTCGTATTTACTGTGTTTAAAATTTTTATAACTGCTATTGCCCGCGGAGAATATTTTACAGTGATTTTAAAAGTTGTGGAAAGAATATTCTATACACATTGATTCACATATTTTACAAATTTTGAACATATTTTATGGTGTACAACCAGCCTAATAAAATCAGGGGTTTTGAATTGAAGCTAACATTTATGTGTATAACTTGTCGCTTACCGGTAAAGCTTGTGAAACGCTATATATTGTTCCACGTTTTCCGGGATAAAATACCTGATGGACTTTTTATTTTTTATCCTTTGCCTGATTTCAGTGGCGGAAATATCCAACAATGGTAGTGAGTAGAATTTTGAATTTTGAATAGCTGCTGCGGAATCAGGTATACCTCTGTTATATATAATTATGGTGTAGTTTTTCTGTATCCAGCCGGATTCTTTCCATTCCTGAAATTTGGCTGTATTATCACCTCCTATGATAACATGAAACTTGTGGGCCGGATATTGCCGGTTCAGCTCTTTTAAGGTAGTACAGGTATAGGACGGTTTGGGTAAACTAAACTCGATATCAGCTACCTTAAAATAGCTTGTATGTTGCACCGCTAATTTTACCATTTCCAGTCGGTGGTTTTCATCGGCTAAATCGCTGTTTTTTTTAAACGGATTTTGAGGAGATACCACGAACCATATTTCATCCAGCTGAGCAGCCTCCCGGATATAGGTAGCCAGGAGCAGGTGTCCGTGATGAACCGGATTGAAAGAACCGAAAAGAAGACCAATTGCCGCCACAGTTACTGTTTAAGATGGAAAGATGAATACAAATTTTCTATCTGTTGATTCATTAAAGTTACGTCAAATTGTTGTACCATCTGCAGTGCCGCTGCGGAAAATTCCAGCCTTTTTTCCGAATCATCTAATAGAATGTTTACTTTCTGAACAGCATCTTCTACTGTACTATAGATATACCCGGAGTTATTATCCTGAATGATTTCAAGCGCAACCGGAAAATTACGGCAAACCACCGTCACTTCGGCAGCCATAGCTTCTAAAACGGCAGTTCCCAATCCTTCCGAGTGAGAGGTAAACAGAAAAATATCCATATCCTGAAGCAGTTCCGGAACCGTATTTTTGAATCCAGTAAAATGGATAAAAGGGTATTGCTGACTGATTGTTTTTAATTGTGAACCACCTCCAATAACCACACATTCCACCTCTTTTCGATGTTGTGCCAGTTGCCGGCCTATTTCTGCAAATTCTTCTACATTTTTTTCCTGCTCTATAGAAGTTACGATACCCACTACTTTTTTTTCAGGCGTAATGGCCAACTCTTTTCTTAAGCCGTTTGTGCTATTACTATCGTCAGATTTTATTTTTCTGTATTTTTTAAGATCAATTCCGGAATAAATCACTGTCAGTTTGTTTTCAGGCACCACCTTTAGCATCTTTTTCTTTACTTCCTGGCTGATACAGATAATTTTCAGTATGTTTTTATGATTGTATTTCCATACGGAAGTTACCGGATAGCTGACGCGCCGGTGAATTACACAAGGTGTTTTCAAACCAAAAAATACCGCTGCCAAATACGTATTGATGGCATGGGAATCGTGCAGGTGAATCAAATCAATCGATTTTTCTTTACTTATTTTTTTTAACCGGAAGGCAGCCGGTACATCCAGCCCGAAGTGCTTTTTATAGGTGAAAACTCGCTCTTTGAACTGTTCATTTCGTTCCGCTAAAACTGAATTTTCCGGACAAAAAAGAAAGGTTTGGATGTTTTTATAAAATCCATTAAAGATAGAATCTACCTGTTGCTCTCCGCCGCGCCAGGTAGTATGACTGTTGATGTGTAAAACGTTTAAGCCCATTTGTTTTTAAGTCCGAATCCGATGAGTAATAAGTAGAGGCAGTTTCCGAATAGCGTGCCGAACCAGGCATCCCATAAGGCAAACAGCATCAGCCCGAAACTGATAATAAAGAAGACGTACTTTTTTTCCTGAAAGAAATAGAAGGAAGGATAAACGAACAACAGGCAAACGATTAACCCCAGAAATACACCAAAACAGGCACCAAAAAAGATGTACTGGCTGTGCGGCAGATAATAGTATTTTTTATCCAGGCCGGGATAGATTTTTTTGTAGATTTCTGCACTTGCTTTATTAATATCACCCAGGCCACAGCCAAAGAATTTATGCTGCAATATGATTTCCATACCTACGTTGATGGAGATTAATCTTCTGCTGTCCGTATATTGAATGGCGTCTTTATTTTTACTGGAATATTGTTCCAGATCGTATTTCAGATAACCTATTCTGTTTTGAACGGTTGATAAGGATAAAAACAACAGTACCCCCAATACGATAAAACCGGACAAGACAAAACCGGTAGTACGGCTCGTTTTTTTGAAAACGAAAATAGTGTAACCCGTTAAAAAAAGATAGGTTAGTACAATACCACTGCGAACCGCATACAGGTGTACGATGAAAAAAAATAATACACAGAAGAATCCTGCTGCTATTCTGATGCGTCTGTCTAATTCTTTTTTTGTAACAAAAGTATACAGTACAAAAATAAGGATGCTGTATAAGATGGATAGCTGTACATGATGAATTTTAAAGGTATTGATAATGTTTCCCGTTGCATATATATTTTTCAGGGATTCGGTATCATAGGAGAACAAATAGTACAAACTGTGCGCGGATTGAAACAATACACAACAGATGCCCACTATCATCAGATTACGGATGCTTGATTTAGGAACGGAATAATTTGCGATGGCCACCGGAAAGAAAAAGTACAGCCATTTGATGTTTGTCAGCTGCCAGTAGGTGTAATAATCCGTGCTGTTGAAAACAGACAGGATATAAACAGACGCTAAACTTACAGATGCTAAATACAAGCGGTTATCCAGTAACTTTTTCAGATGGCGAATTGAATTTTTATGAAACAGGATACTGAAGCAGATTGTAACGATTCCGATGCTTTTCAGTGCATTGGAAAGAAACAGACCCAGTATTACCGCATATAATCCATATTCCACCAAATAGTCTGCAAGTGTAGTATATATCGATGAGCGTTTTTCCAATAGATGAGGAGCTTCCGTACAAATTTACAGTTATAGTTTTAAAATATTGCTACCTTTGCCCCCAGCGTGTCAACAGAACCCACCATGGAGAATGAACGGTTATTTGAGGATGAATTATTGCCTCATGCGGATGCATTGTACAATTTTGCCTATCACCTTACGTATAATGAAGAAGATGCCAATGATCTGGTGCAGGACACACTGATGAAGGCTTTCCGCTTCATTAATTTATACCAAAAGGGAACTAATGCGAAAGCCTGGTTGTTTAAAATACTGAAGAATGCTTTTATTAACGAATACCGTAAAAAAGCGAAACAACCCAATAAGGTAGATTACGAAGATATCATTGCCTATCAGGATGCGGACGAAGAGAAGGGTGGCGTGGCATTTGACCTGCGGGAAGATATTTTTGATGGAATGATGGGAGATGAAATCACGGAGGCGCTGAACAGGCTTCCGGTGGATTTTAAAACGGTCATTCTGTTGTGTGACATAGAAGGATTTACGTATGAAGAAATAGCGAAAATTATAGACATACCTATCGGAACGGTTCGTTCCAGGCTGCACAGGGCGCGCAATATGCTGAAAGAGAGTTTGAAGGAATATGCAGAAAAAATGGGATATAAATAATAAACCTGACAACAGATGAATCATATACGACCACCACACAACTGCAATGAACTGGTAACGGATATTGCGCTGTTATTAGATGGTGAATTAGACAGGCATTCTGAAAACCGGCTGATGGAAGAAATCAATAAATGTCCGGTTTGCACTCAATATTATAACAACCATGCCGCTTACAAGAAAAATGTTTCTCAGAAAGTGGTCAGAATGTGCTGCGGGGACAACCTGAAAGATTCACTCAGGGCTAAAATAAGGGGTTTGTAAAAAAATAAGCCCTCAATATCTTCTCTTTTTTCCATTGATGGCAAACCGCACGGAAAAAGCAATCTCATAATAGGAAAAATCAGTTTGCGGCTTTTGGCTGCCCTTGCTTATCAATACATCGGTGTGAAAAGCCGGTTTGTAATCAAAAGCCAGCACCATGGGTACCCTTAACTGCCGGGTGGTGAAATCGATGCCGACGATAGGTGATACGCAAAACGCAAAATAGGTGTTTTTAGAAAGGGAGTTTCCTTTTCCAAATCCAAAACCCGGACCACCACCCACATAGACCGCCCAGTTTCCATTTTTGCCGAATTCCCAGTGCTTTTCGTATAATGCCTGGATATGCCCACCGGGTTTGTTGATAATTAATCCGTGGTATCCGTAACGCAGTAAAAATTCAAGACCATGACCTTTTTGCTGATTGAAGATATATTTTCCGGTGATGCCAAAACCATAGCTAAACCTGATACCTACGGCACCTACATACTGTTGCGCACAGGAATTTTTTGACAAAAAAAATCCTGAAAAAAAAATAAGCATGACAACAGGATGTTGCTTAAACGGCATATCTTAAAAGATGGATATTAGTCTATAACGTCAGTAGTGAGCCAAAAATTGTTTTTGCCTTCTCCCAAAATAATGGAAACAATGTGCTGTTGTATAAGTTCCAGCATACTCAGGAAAATAAAGACCGCGTGAATTTTGCTTTCACAGGCGGTAAACACTTCACGGAAAGAGGCTTTTGTTTTATGCTGGATAAGCGAGGTGAGTTTTTCTTTCTCCGATTCGATAGAATATTTATACGGTGCGACGGTATGAACGACTTTTTCCGTCTTATTCTTATATTTATCCATCGTGCGCTGATAAGCCTTAAGGAGTTTAAACAGGGTGATGCTTTCCAGTTCGGCATCTTCTGCCAGCAGTTTTATCAACTGATCCACTTCTTTTTTCTGGTTTCCGCGGGAGTAGCGCAAAGATCGGTTGCTTTCCAAATCTTTCAGTGCCTCCACCGCTTCCTTGATACGTTTATATTCCAGCAGCTGTTGAACCAACTCCTGACGCGGGTCAATCTCATTACCCTCCTCATCCAGTTCTTTTCTCGGCAGCAGCATTTTAGCCTTGATGCGCATCAGGGTTGCCGCCACCAGAATAAACTCACTGGCCACTTCGATGTTTAGCCGCTCCATGTGCTGTATGTAATTCAGGAACTCATTGGTAATTTTATGAATGGGAATATCGTGAATGCTCAATTCGTCGCGCTCAATAAAAAACAGGAGCAGATCAAAAGGACCTTCAAACTGGGGCAGGTGTATGAGAAAGGGAGCGCTCATGTATTTTTTGGTGGCGGTTTTTACGATAAAACAGGCAAACTGATTATATTGTAAACCATTAACATTTACCAGGCTAATTTAGCTTTTTATACCTGAGTGATTCATGATAGTTATCTACACACCCAAAGTTACCAACAGAATACGGTATGTGCTGGATTTTGTATTTAAAGAGCATTTGGGTATTGCTTATGAATTGACGGAAAACGCCGATGCCGACCATCTACCTGAAAATCTTTATCTCAGTTATACCAACCGGAACAGGAATGGCTGGTATTCCGTCTACCAGGATTCACTCCTGCTGGAAGGGGATA
This sequence comes from Sphingobacteriales bacterium, assembly GCA_016719635.1. Lineage (NCBI taxonomy): Bacteria > Pseudomonadati > Bacteroidota > Sphingobacteriia > Sphingobacteriales > Sphingobacteriales bacterium. The sequence continues at coordinate 17,920 of JADJYT010000006.1, forward strand.
TTCACCCTCAAAAAATTTTTGTTTCACGTGAAAACGGTTTTCCCGTTTTCTTTCAAACGACGGATACATACGATTGCCGCTTTGATATCTTTTCCTGTATCTTTTATCTGCTCTCCAGGTATGAAGAATACCTGCCGCACGAACGGGATATACATGGCAGATACCTTTCTTCCAATTCCATTTTGGCAAAGAAAGAATTTGATTTCTCTCCTGTTATAGACATCTGGCTGGAATTCTTAAGAAAAGAACTGGCGGCGTTACAACCTGCATTAAATTTCCGGCAATATTCTTTTGAATACATGCCTACTTTTGACATAGACAATGCCTTTCGGTTTTTAGGAAGAAACTGGATAAAACACCCGCCTGATATTTTAAAAATGGATGCTTTTAAAACACTACTGCAGCTGCGAAAAGATCCTTTTGATACATATGATTTTATTTTGGAAGAATGCAGTAAGAATACATTGCAGCCCTTTTTCTTTTTTCTCTTAAGTGACGAAAATGCCAATGATTCCAGGGTCTCACCGTCATCACGCAGTTTGCAACAAAGAATCAGATTTATGCGTGATATGGGGTATGTAACGGGCATTCATCCGTCCTACCGTTCTTTGGAAATTGAAAGCATTGGTTTGGAAAAAGCATTGCTTGAATCTATTATCGGAGAGCCGGTTTTGTATTCCAGGCAACATTTCCTGAGGATATGTTTCCCTGATTATTTCAGGGCGATTAGTAAAGTTAACATACGCCACGATTTTTCTTTGCTATATCCGGACACGGTTGGTTTTCGTGCGGGTTACAGCAGGTCTTTTTTCTTTTTTGATTTGCTAAAAAATGAAGCCACCCAACTGATGTTACACAGCACCTGCTGGATGGATGCTACTTTTGAATATTACCGCACAGAAAAAAATGAAGAAATTCAGCAAAAAATTAACCAGCTGTTGCAACTACTTATGAAAAATAATGCTAAATTAGTTACACTTTTCCACAATGACTTATTGTGCATGGAAAAGTATAGGGGTTTATTTTGTTTTTTCAATCAACACACAAAACTTAGGGAATGAGGAACACTTTACATTTCAGGGTATTATTTATTTTAATATTATTTCTTTCTGCTATAATTACAAATGCACAGGATTATAAGTTTTCACAATTCTATAATTCACCGTTGAATTTAAATCCGTCACTTACCGGCAAGATCAATTCCTTATACCGGGCTGTGGCCAACTACAGAATGCAGTATCTTCCCTTGCAAACGCCGTCTCCGTACCACACCTTAAGTGCTTCAGCAGATTTTGGTTTGCTGAGAGACAAGCTTAATGATGATATTTTGGGCGTAGGTGTGTTATTTACGAATGACCGTCAGTCTTCCATCCGATCCAACACACTGATGTTTTCTGTGGCGTACCATAAGAGTCTGGGTAAAAATAAGAACCACTATCTAAGTGCTGGTTTTCAGGTGGGCTTCCTGCAGCGTTCTGTGGACTTAGGTAATCTGGCTTTTTCCACTCAGTTTACAGGAACGGGATTTGATTTATCCATAAATAATCGCGAAAATTTTGCAACAAACAGGTTTTTTAAACCCAATATTAATGTTGGATTATTCTGGTCGTCTCAGTTTACCAAGACAATTGGAGCTTATGCGGGTGCATCGATGTTTAATGTATTAAAACCAAAAGACACCTTTTTTAATTCTGACAATGAAAGAGACTACCGGTTTAATGCCCACGCCGGCCTGATAATAGATGTTAAACGGGTTGTATTAATTTCTCCCAATGGTATGTATATGTATCAAGCAAAAGCACAACAGTGGATTGCGGGATCTTCGTTCTCCTTCAATTTGTCCGGAAAATCAGAACCTTATAAAACGGCTGTATCCGCCGGGCTTTGGTATGATGGTAACGGAGCGCTTATCGCTTTAGCCGGAGTTTCATTCTCCGGTGTACAAATTGGTTTAAGCTATGATGCAACCATCAAAAGGACACTTAGTCAGGCCGTTAAGACCTTTGGTGCCTTTGAGGCATCCATCATTTATACCGGAAAACCACTTGACAAAAAGAAATCATATTCACCATTACTGTGTCCTAAGTTTTAACCGGTCAATCTATCAATAAAAGGGGAAGAATATCATTCTTCCCCTTTTTTGTTTCACGTGAAACAAAACCTTCATTCGTGTTATTAACACAGCAATTCCATTATATACTCAAAAACAACCATTCATCCACAACGTGAATAATTTTGTGGATAGTAATAGGATTTGTATACTTGGCGTACCATTTTGGATGTGGATTATCTGTTCATTTGGCTTCAATCGAGCGGTAAGTATGTAGTTTCACGTGAAACTTATTCACGCTAATCCACAGCCACCTTATAAACATGTGAATTAATTTGTGGAATTTCAAGACCCAATAAAATCTCATTTCCCGCCACTCGCTTCTAATCTATATCTTTTCTATATCTTTGCGCTATGTTTTCAGCCTATGATGTTATTGTTGTTGGGGCGGGCCATGCCGGTTGTGAAGCAGCGGTTGCTGCGGCTAAAATGGGCAGCAGGGTATTACTGGCAACCATGAATATGCAAACCATCGCCCAGATGTCCTGTAATCCGGCTATGGGTGGCGTCGCCAAGGGGCAGATTGTCCGGGAAATAGATGCCATGGGTGGTTATTCGGGTATTGTTACTGACAGAACCATGATTCAGTTCAGGATGCTTAACCTGTCCAAGGGCCCAGCCATGTGGAGTCCAAGGGCGCAAAGCGACCGCATGCAGTTTCATTTGGTGTGGCGTGAAATGCTTGAAAACACCCCGAATATCGATTTCTGGCAGGATATGGTGGGCGAACTGTTGGTTGAAAATGGAAGTGTGTGCGGTATTAAAACGGGAATGGGTATGGAAATACGATCCAAAGCGGTTGTTTTAACCAATGGAACCTTCTTAAATGGAATTATCCATATTGGAGAAAAGCAGTTTGGTGGAGGCCGGGCCGGGGAAAAGGCCTCCACTGGGCTTACAGAACAATTGGTTTCATTGGGGTTTGAAAGCGGTCGGATGAAGACAGGTACACCACCCCGGGTGGACGGACGGAGTTTGGATTACTCTAAAATGGAGGTACAGAACGGAGATGAAGATATTGTAGGGTTTTCCTATAGGAATATAGAAAAACCAAAGGAACAACGTTGCTGCTGGATTACCTATACCAACGATACGGTTCATGAAATACTGAAGACAGGTTTTGAGCAGTCGCCGATGTTTCAGGGCAGAATTAAAGGCCTGGGACCACGCTATTGCCCTTCTATAGAGGATAAAATCAACCGTTTTGCCGATAAGGACAGGCATCAGATTTTTGTGGAGCCGGAAGGCTGGAATACCGTGGAAATCTATGTAAACGGCTTTTCTACTTCTTTGCCGGAAGATGTTCAATATAAGGCACTGACCCAAATACCGGGATTTGAGAAGGTCAAAATGTTCCGTCCGGGATATGCCATAGAATATGACTATTTCCCGCCGACACAGCTATCCCTGTCTTTGGAAACAAAGCTGGTGAAAAACCTGTTTTTTGCAGGGCAAATCAATGGAACTACCGGCTATGAAGAAGCGGCCAGTCAGGGAATGATGGCCGGAATAAATGCCCACAGGGCAGTTAATGATTTAGAACCGGTTGTGTTGAAACGCAGCGAAGCATATATTGGCGTTTTGATTGATGATTTGGTCAATAAGGGTACTGAAGAACCCTACCGAATGTTTACTTCCAGGGCGGAATTTCGTATCCTTTTACGCCAGGATAATGCCGATTTGCGCCTGACGGAACTATCCTATAAAATGGGTTTTGCAGAGCAGGAGCGGCTCGACCGGGTTTTTGAGAAAAGAAAGGCAACGGATGAAATCATTCGTTTTTTGAGGGAATTCAGTATAGAGCCGGGCGATATTAATGCTTATTTGGAATCCAGGGAAACCAGCCCAATCGGCCAGAAAATGAGGTTGGAAAAGATCATCACCCGGCCGCAGATAGGATTGATGGACTTAATAAGAAATGTACCTGCCGTGCAATCCCATTTGGAACATTTTGAAAGAGAATTTGTAGAACAGGCGGAGATATCTGTTAAGTATGACGGATATATTGCTAAAGAACAGGAACAGGTGCAAAAGATGGATAAAATTGAAAATGTACGCCTTAAGCAAGACTTTGATTATATGAGCCTGCCATCGTTAAGTATGGAAGCCCGTCAGAAATTAAGCAAGATAAAACCCGAAACACTCGGTCAGGCAAGCAGGATTTCAGGCGTAAATCCATCCGATATATCCGTTTTAATGGTCTATCTTGGAAGGTAGTATTTACACAATAATGTTAAAACAGCCATGTACAGAATAAAAAGCAGACATAAAAAGCGGTTATATTACAGCATTATAACCTTGCTGCATTGTTTGATTGTTTTTTCCTGTGCTCAGGTTGTGGCACCTACAGGGGGCAAAAAAGATACCACCCCACCTAAAGCAGCCAAATCCATACCGGATAATTACAGTATCAATTTTAATAAGAAGGAGATAAAAGTGGTGTTTGATGAATGGATACTTCCATTACAGAACCCAAAAAATCAGATTATCATATCTCCGGATATGGTGCCCTTTCCGAAGGTAGAAGCGGCCAGGAACGAACTCACCATTAAATGGAAAGACACACTACAGCCCAATACCACCTACAGTATCTTTTTCGGAGATAATATAAAAGATAATAACGAGGGTAATATTCTTCCCAATTTCAAATTTTTATTTTCAACGGGCAGTTTTATTGACTCTTTGCAGGTAAAAGGCAGGGTACAAACAATGCTGGATAAATTTCCGGAAAATACCTATCTGCTGTTATATAATGAAAGAGCGGATTCTGTTTTTACAAAAAAGCGGCCGTTCTACATCACGAAGATTAAAAGTGACGGTAGTTTTATACTGGAAAATGTGAAGGAGGGTGATTACAGGGTTTTCGCACTAAGTGACCAGAACAGCAATTATTATTATGATTTGCCTACAGAAGCAATCGGTTTTACGGATAGTTTCTATCATATTGCCTCCAGTCTGGATACATTGAGTTTTCAGCTCTTTATGCCCGAAGTGGCTGATTTGCGTATAGCAGAGTATGACAGAGTGATCAAAGGCGGCATTTTTCATATTACATTTAATAAAGAACTTTCGTTTACCAAAGATGAGATTACGGTTTCAATACCGGATTTGAAAGAGATGCAACCCATTGCTTTTCAGGAGAAAGAAAAAGGAAAACTGACGGTATATCTACCTAAGATGGAGAAAGATACAGGCAGCATTAATCTGATTATTAAAAACCATGACGAGTTGATAGATTCTCTAAGGGTAAAAACAGAGAGCAGAAAATTTAATAACCCGGTTTCATTCTTTAATGATACTACCGACAATAAATCACTTTTGGTTATAGAATCAACTTCATTGAAATTGATCAGTTCCTACCGCAGTTTATCCGATATGGATACGTCAAAATTAATCCTTACAGACACATCACACTCGAAAATGCCATATATGGTTTCACGGGCAGAAGATATGCAGACGTATCAAATTGCAGCTGCCTGGAAACCGGGTATGAACTATACTCTTAAAGTTTTGGATTCAGCCTTTTCAGATTTAGTAGGAAATTACTCCAAAAAACAGGAATTTTCATTTTCAGCGGTATCACTAAAAAAAGTTGGTAATCTATTGATTAACTATGAGTTACCAAAAATTTCGACCAGTTATATCGTGTTATTAAAAGATAATTCGGATAAAGTATTGGATAAGCGAATTCTACGCGATTCTCCGGCGGTTAAAATTGACTATGGGTTGCTCTTTGCCGGCACCTACAAAGTGGAGGTGATAGAAGATGTCAACGACAACGGAATATGGAATTCCGGCAGTTTCTCCAAAAAAACATTACCTGAGAAAATATATAAAGAATCAAAGCCTATTATCATCAAAGAAAACTGGGATGCTGAGGAAACCATAAAAGTAGATTTCTCGAAGATTACCATCCCCACTTCTAATGCGGAGGAAGGAATCAATCAAAATGATTCAGGTACTACAAATCCACAAACCCCTCGTCAATTAAAGAATAACCAGATTCAAGGCAAAGATTAATATTTGACAATTTTCTTTCTTATCACCTCCCCATCGAGTTGAATCATCAACAAATAGGTGTTTGCAGATAAACCGGAAAGATCAGCAACGGTTTCATGATGACCATATGTCATAATATTATTATCAGTAATATTTTTAACCAACCGTCCGGTTATATCATAGAGTTTCATTGTTATGGTTTTAGGAACAGTCAGGTAGTATTGAATTTTCAATTCGTTTTCAGCAGGATTTGGATAAATCTGTACATCTGTCGTTTTATTTGTGGAATAAGGCTTGCTGAATGTTGGAAAGGAGATATGTGTATTGCGATAGCCTGAAGGATTGGTGTACAGACGGTATAAATTATAAGCCAGCAAATAATCCAATCCGTAATGGTCTGCAGGATGATTATTGGTATCGGTTATGGTATCCCTGGTGGCAATATTTCCAAACCACCTGTTTTGTCCGCGCCAGCCAGCCGGAGATTGGACACAATCCGGATTTCCGTTATTGATATTGATGCAGGTCCCGCTGTCCGGAGCCTGTGTCAGGGCAGCATACAGTGTATCCATCAATCTCAATTCCCGGTTACTGTCTAATCGAAGGTTATACAACAATCCCTGTGTTACAGGATAAATCCACAGCCCATCCTGCATGGTATAATCAAAGTTATAGGTGATGGTTTTTGTATTGCTGGTAGACGCCAGAGAGATAAATAGCCGCCGGTTATAAAAATGGGTTATACCACCCAGGTGTCCGCAGCAATCATAAATCCCTTTCAGTATTGCATCAACAATATTAAAAGTATAGTCGCCGAATGTTTTTCCCTGAGGATTAATGTACGCCCATGTTTTATCGAATGCATATGCCCATGGCTGCGCCTGTCCGCCTCGCTCATTGCCGACACTTTGTCCCCGCGGATTCTTCAAATCCCAGGCATCTGTATAAAAGCGGAAAATCATTCTTCGGGAGGCTTCGACCGCTAATGCCAGAATACTTTCGCCGTTATACATCAATGCGGAGGGGATATAGCGTTTAGCCAATGCCATGCCATACATCAGATGTACGACCTGGTCCTGAGAGGTGAAATTAGTCACCAACGAATCCTTGCTATACTGCCGCTGCACTTCTTCACTGATGGTGCAAACGGGTTTTTTGCCAGGAGAAACCGAAGCGTCCTGAAATGCAAGGTGCAGGTCATTTGGTGCATCCTGACGCAGAAAATAGCCGAAATAATTGGGGTTTCGAAAGATTTCATTGGCGCTGCGCTCCAGCCGGTAATAGGCTTTCAATGCAAAGTACAATTCACGAACTACCGAGTCGGTTGGTTGATTATTCTGGCTGAGCAATGCATATTCTGTGGATAGCCAGCCAATATAATGCCCGAGGTTGCATGTCTGGTCACCGCCCGGCGATAAAATACCAAATCCGTCTTGTATATATTGAGGAGGATAATTCCACCAAATCCAATCTTGCCGGCAATCACTGTAAAGATATTGTTCAATCGGCATGCTGAATCCCGGGCGGTCTCCGATACGTACAAACCGACTGGAAAAACGTTCCCTAAAATTCCAATACTTGTTTAGAAGTACCGAATCCGTTGGGTTGTGTGCCTCAATGTCTGGAATGAATAAAGTAGACAACATTAAGAAGAGCAGTGTCTTTTTCATAAAAGTATTTTATGGTAAAAGGAAGTTAATCAAAAAGTATCACTTCTTGAAGATAAAAAACACGGCGAGTAAAATAAAGATGAAACTGACGGCATGGTTCCACCGGAGCCTTTCACCCAGGAAGAAAAAGGCAAACCCTGCAAAAACCGTCAGCGTGATGACTTCCTGAATGATTTTCAGCTGATAGGCGTTGAATGTCTTATAGCCGATCCGGTTGGCCGGGACCATAAAACAGTATTCAAAAAAAGCCACCCCCCAGCTGATGAGCACAGCCTGCCAGATCTTTAAATTCGGATTTTTCAAATGTCCGTACCAGGCATACGTCATGAATGAGTTCGATATAAGCAGCAGAATAATCGTTTGCATACAAAAGGAAATACACCAAAAGTACAGAATCCATCTTTTACAAATCAATAAATTCAGTATCTTGCCGTATTAAATTAGTAAAACCAACCGTATGGAATTGATTCATTTTTTACTAGAACTGCTGACACATACAAAAGAAGTGTTGCTGCAACTGTTTCAACAATATGGACCGTATATTTATGCTATTTTATTTCTTATCATTTTTGTGGAGACAGGGCTGGTCATCATGCCATTTCTTCCCGGAGACTCACTCCTGTTTACGGCCGGCTTATTGTGTGCACAAACATCCGGTCTGAATATTTATGTACTAATACCGTTACTGATAATAGCGGCTGTCTTGGGGGATAATGTCAATTATTTTGTGGGTAAATATTTCAGTGAACATGTGCTGAACTGGAAGTTTAAAGGCAAGCCGCTGGTCAATCCGGAATGGATTGAAGAAGTGCACCGCTATTTTGAAAAACATGGCACCAAAACCATCATCATTGCCCGTTTTATGCCTATTGTCCGAACGGTTACACCCTTCGTATCCGGAGTGGGAAGAATGACATATAAGACGTTTTTACCCTTCGATATTTTGGGTGGGTTCATTTGGGTAACATCCGTTTCCCTGGCCGGGTATTTCCTGGGAAATATTCCTTTTGTAGAAAAAAACCTGGAGAAATTCATATTGGGTATCGTCTTCCTTTCCATTTTGCCTCTTATTATTAAAACCATCCAGTTAAAATTAAAAAAATAATAAAGCGTTATACTGTATGAATGAACAACAGCCGTTTGCTTTATATCGTGAACCCCTTTTTTGTGTCCGGCAACAAGGTTAAAATAATTTTATCCGCATTTTTATGGTGCTGTTTTCAGCTCCTGCTGCTCCCTGCTTATGCTCAGGAAGACAGCAGTTCAACGGAACAAACACCCAAAGAACTGAAAAAGGAAGAACGCAGCGAAAAGGTCAAGAAAGTATTTAAGTTCATGTCGTATATCAACTACAGCGACAGAGGATATGGAAAGGACTTTTCCGGTGTAGAAAAATACCAGCCCTTTCTGGGCAAAAAAATTTCGTGTGTCGACATCATTATTTTCAAACCATTCGGATGCAAGGAAGACAGTTGTCCGGCAAAAATCAGCAAAGCACAGAAATTTGGCAACTCGATTCATTTTAAGAGCAAAGAGTGGTTTATAAGAGGGGATATATTTTTTAGGGAAGGAGATGTGGTAAATCCAACCCTGTTTGCCGATACCGAAAAACAACTTTGGGAAAGAAATAAATTCAAAGACGTCAAAATTCTCATAGCAGAAGACAGCCTGTCAGAAAACAGTGTTTCAGTCGTTATTTTTCTGCAGGACAGATTATCATGGACAGCTTCGGCGGGATACATAAACAAACGGATTGCACTGGCTGTGTCTACGTATAATTTCTTCGGCTTGCCGCATACCTTCAGCATTTTTGCCGGCATCAATCTGAATAAGCAAAATTTATGGGCAGTTGGAGGAAGGTATAAATATGAAAACATACAGTCTTCACAAATCAATTTTACCACACAGTTTATAATAGAAAAACTCAACCAGAAAGCATTGGTATCTTTTTACAGGAATTTTTTCAGCTTTAAAACAAAGTGGGCCTTTGATGCAAAATATTTGTTCAGCAATACCACCATTAGACAAAATGACAACCTTCAGGATTCTGCCAAAACCGTAAAAACAAAATCCCATTACTACTCCTTGTGGTTGGCATACTCTGTACCGGTGGACAAGGTGATGTCCTGTAAGGATAAGAAATTAAAATTTGTAGTGGCTGCAAAACTCAACTATATGAATTACAGAAACAGACCCTTTATTGTCAACAAAAATTACGAAGAAATATTTGTGGAGCAGCAAAATTATAATTTTGGGTTTGGGCTGGCGCGCTGGGATTTTTATTTGGAAAAGAATGCGTTTTTTATAGATATCGCGGAATATTTTCCAAGGGGTATCAGCGCCTCTTTTTGGGTGGGGCCCCAGATAGATGAGATTTACGGCAGAAGAACGTATTATAACCTGACGGCAAATTATGGTATCTATATCAACAAATTCGGATATTTGTTTGCCCAGGCGGAATATAACGGCTATATCAAGCAGAGAACAGGACAACAAATGTTTACAAAATTCAACCTGGATTATGTATCTAAAAAGGTTCCTTTTGCCAGGCATATGTTTTTCCGGCAGATCCTGAAAGCCGGTGCCAATATCGGCTTTGCGGTCCCGGTGGACCGTTATTTCACCATAAATGACGAAAACGGTATACGAGGCTTTTATGCCCCATCCTTCAAGGGGTCCAGAAGCATCACCTTTAGTGCGGAATGTAATTTATATGTAGATAAGAAATTTGCACTCAGCAAAACAATGCTGTACGCTTTTTGTGATATGGCATGGCTCAGCGAAAATGAAAAGAAACCCATCCTGCAGAGTATTTTTCAATATGGGGTAGGATTGGGGTTTCGTTACAGAAGTGTGGATCTGGGATTACCCTATCTGGATTTCCAGTTTAGTTTCTATCCGAAAGGGAAAAATTTTGGTGCCCCATTATTTCAGTTCAGGTTGTATGACAACAACATCAATGCAATTCAGCAAAATAATATGTTCTATGAGAACGGCTCAAGGGCAAGCAATGATTTATAAGATGACGTTCTATTTTTTCAGCTTCTTGCTTTTCGCCATTTTGTCGTACATCTCATGAATCATGCCATCGCCTAAACCAACCTTAGGAACATATAACGTATCAATGTTTAATCGTGCCATGATGTGCATAAAAATCTTGACGGCTGGAACGATTACATCAGCCCTGTCCGGCCGAAAGCCATATTTTAAGATGCGTTCGTCTATTGTCAGTTTTTCCAGGGATTTTAAGGTAAGCTCCAGGTCATCAAAATGGACATCCTGCTCTTTTCGTTTTACAAAATGTTTTTGAATGGTATTGATGTTTCCGCCGGAACCGATGCCATAGAGCGGCTGGTATTTGCCTTTGAAATGATCCACCCACACATCGAGCTCTTTCCAGTGTTTTTCCTTCACCTTTCCGAGTGTCATACGAAGCGTACCGATATTGAACGACCACTTATCCACCAGTTTTCCTTTGGATAATAAAATCAGCTCCGTACTGCCTCCGCCCACATCGATATACAGGTAATTCTTATCGGACTCCAGCTGAAATTTTTCTACATGATTCGATAAGATCAATTCCGCTTCTTTTTGCCCGCTGATGATTTGAATCTGAATGCCTGTTTTTTTATAAATCTTCTGTACGATTTCTTTCGAATTTTTCGCATCGCGCATCGCGGAAGTCGCACAGGCCATAATTTGTACGGGTTTATGAATGTCAATCAGATGCCTGAACGCCTTCATAGTGGAAAGCAGTTCCTCTTCTTTTGCGGATGAAATCTTTCCTTTTAAAAACGCCTCTTCCCCCAGACGCAGGGCTACACGATACATGGCATCTTTCACAAACTGCGGCCCGGCAGGTGTTTCATATACGTTGATGAAAATTAATCGGACAGCGTTGGAACCAATATCTATAGCGGCGAATTTCATGCGGGCGATTTACGATAGCAAGTTACGGTTTTATTTTTTTAGTTTGCCAACAAAACCTCCGCAGGAATTTGCAGATTATTATACAATGCTTTTCACCTAATGGTTGGTGTCCTCACCAACCATCACATTTCGTTTGGTGAGGACACCAACCGATAAACAATAAAGTCAAAAAAATTGGTTAGAATAATTAATATTCTTACTTTAGTAAGAATATTAATTATTCCGGTATAAAACTTTTCCAGTATCCATCAACACCTGCGATTCGATTGTATAGACTAAAATGATTTACCATGAAACGAACGATGAACTATTTTACAGCTATTCTCTGCTTCATATTGGCCTCCGGCAAGCTGGCAGCCCAGTCCGCTCCGCCACAGGCATTTAATTATAGCGGCGTGGCACGAAATGCAAGCAATAATCCTATAGCCAACCAAACCATTGGAGTACAATTAAGTGTACTTAAGGGCAGTGCGGTAACAGGTACAATAGTTTATAAAGAGAATCACTTTACCAATACAGATGCGCTTGGGTTATTTAATTTGGCTGTTGGTACAGGGGCTGTGCAAAGCGGTACTTTTAATACTATAGACTGGAGTAATGACACTTATTACTTACGGGTTGGCTTAGATGCAACCGGAGGCACTAACTTTGTTACAATGGGATCCACACAGCTGCTAAGTGTTCCTTATGCTTTGTATGCCAAAAGTGCAGGAAATGCTGGAAATACAACCGATAGAGATACAAGTCCAACTAATGAGTTACAGGCATTAAGCGTTAGAAAAGATACCATTTTTTTAACTAATGGAGGATTTGCAAAAGTCCCTTTAAGCAGTTTTGATCATGACACAAGTGCTACAAATGAACTTCAGACGTTAAGTATACGAAATGATACTATCTTTTTATCAAATGGAGGATTTGCAAAATTACCTGCAGGTGTAGGAAGTGGCACAAAGCCAACTGTAACGACTAATAGTGCTACTTCAATAACATCAACATCAGCCACATTGCAAGGTAATGTAACTAATGATGGAGGTGAAATTATATTAACCAGGGGGTTGTGTTTAAGCACCACTCCCACTCCCACTACAGCTAATTTATTAATGACAATAAGTCCCCCTCCCTCTGGATATTTAGGCACATTTTCATTTAATTCCAATAACCTAACAACAGTTACTGTTTATTATGTACGAGCATTTGCTACTAATGCAAACGGAACATCATATGGAAACCAGGTCTCATTTACCACTCTAAACACTTGTTTCCAACAAGAGGATAAACTTTATGGTTACTATGGTGGAGATATAAATTATTTATCTGGAGGTGGAATTGATTCAATAACCATTGATAATAATGATACAGTATACATAAGTAATACCATTTTTTCTGACTGCATCTTAAATAACCTTAATGATAGGTTTAGTTATGCAAATTACACCAATCTGTCTCTGCCATCAGGTGGAACATCATTTACAACTACAACACAATCGGTTAGCGATATATATTTAAACAAATGGAATACTGAATCTTACATTCAAAATCCAACAGTAAACATTACATGTCAGAATATAACGGCTACTCAATGCAGTATTGTCATTAATATAGTTAGCGGTACATTTAAAACAACAAATTCAGAATATGTAAGCAGAGGATACAACAACAAAAATTGTGCAGGAGCTAAATTTTCAGGAATATACACAAAATAATTTATGAGGATAAATATAGAGTATCTATTTGTTTTTTGTATGGTATATAATGTTATACATGCACAGAATATAAAATCTTCAGCTGTTACCACCAGTGGCGCAACTATGAATCAAAGCAATGCAAAACTAAGTTTTACGGTGGGTGAAATTGTGGTAAAAACTATTACTGATGGTAATAATAGTATTGGGCAGGGTTTTATAAATTCAAGCACATCTAATGTTATTACAGCCATTAAAGAACCGGATCTTTCTAAACTGCAAATGAAAGTATATCCAAACCCCTCAAGTGATTTGATATACGTAGATATTTCGGACAGCAAAGTGTCAGACATACAGTTGTCAGTTTATGATATCACCGGAAAACAAATCAGTAATGCTATTTACATAGCAGGAAATAATCATATCGGAGTCAATACCCAAAGCTGGCAAAAGGGTGAGTACATTATCACCATCCGCGATACCCATGGTGATCAGTTGGGGAGTTATAAAATTGTCAGGCTGTAAATTGAAATTCTTGTCATTGATACTCCCAACGGACTAAACGCCAAGATGTGTGTCCATGTACCGTTAGGAGAAACTTATTTCTTTTTACCACCCGTACCAAAGTTTTTTACACACCCCTTTGTCCCCTCTCAAGAGCGGAAATTCGGACAATGCAAGTATGAAATGATTACATAAAAAACCGGAAGGCTTACAGAATAATAAAAATGCACTAACGTAAAGAGTTGCACTTGCGTTTTCCCCTCCTCGGAGGGGACAAAGGGGTGGGTTTTATTTGCTCTTTTTCTTCCCCGCATATTCCTTCCAGAAGTTATAGGTCACATCCTGGCTGCGGACTGCCGTAGCACTCAGCGTTTTTAGTTTACGCACATTGTTCTGTTCTTTGTTGAACACCCTCGCTTTCACAGTATCATTCCATTGAATGGTCATGGTTTGCTGTATCAGTTTTTGCAATTTATCATCCAACACGGGTGTGACGATTTCAATCCTGAAATCTAAGTTGCGCGTCATTAAATCGGCGGAACCAAAATAGTATTCCGGCTTTCCGTCATTGTGAAAAATAAAAACACGCGAATGTTCCAGAAATTTATCTACGATACTGATAGCCTCTATGTTTTCGCTGATACCCGGAATGTTCGGAATCAGCGAACAGATGCCTCGGATAATCAGCTTTACCTTTACGCCGGCCTTGCTGGCATTGTAGAGCTTGTTAATCATATCTTCATCCACCAGGTTGTTCAGCTTGAAAAAAACCTCCGCCTTCTTTCCTTCTCGGGCGTGCTTGATTTCCTTGTTGATGAGATGCGTCAGTTTGCTACGCAGATTAAATGGCGCTATCAGCAGTTTGTTGATTTTGGGTACCGAATAGTTTTTATCAAAAAATGTGAACACCTGCCGGGCTTCTTTGGTGATAACCTGGTTGCTGGTCAGCACCATCAGGTCGGTGTATATGCGGGCCGTTTTTTCGTGCAGGTTTCCGGTGCCGATGCAGGCGTAATATATTTTCTTACCTTTCTCGCGGCGTGTTATTAAACACAATTTGGAATGCACCTTCAGTCCCGCAATACCTGTTATGACACGTGCACCGGCATCTCTTAATTTATTCGCCCACTCGATATTCGCTTCTTCATCAAAACGGGCGCGCAGCTCAATAAATACCGTCACGTCTTTGCCATTGTGCAGGGCCGTGATCAACGATTTAATCACATGAGAATTGGAAGATACACGGTACAGCGTAACCCTTATGTGCGACACATTCGGGTCGATGGCCGCTTCGCGCAACAGGTCCAGAAAATAATCAAACGAATGATACGGAAAATGAAGGAGAATGTCTTTCTCTTTCATTTTGGCAAGGATGCTTCTTGTCTTATGCAGATCCGGGTGGGCAATATGTGTTTGAGCCGGGTTTAATAAATCAGTCCTTCCTAAATCCGGAAAGCGGATGAAGTCCTTAAAGTTGTGATAACGGACACTGCCAACGACATGGGTTTCCTTGTCCAGGTTCATCTTTTTCACCAAAAAGTTTAAAAAGTCTTTTGGCATTTCAGCGTCATAGATGAAGCGTATAGCTTCTCCTTTCTTACGCTTCTCTAAACTTTTTTCTACGGACTCCAGGAAAGTGGTGGAAATATCGTTGTCGATATCCAGCTCCGCATCCCGGGTAAATTTGATGGTATAGGCGTCAATCTTGTCAAAATCATAAATCTGAAAAACATCTTTTAGGTTGAAACGAATGACATCATCCAGAAATAAGATGTATTGTTTGTCTTTTCTCGGGGGTAACACGACAAAACGGGATATGCTGTGCGACGGCACTTCAATCAAAGAGTAGATGGGTTCCTTTTTGGTTTTATAAATCCGGACAGCCAGATAAATGGACGAATCCTGCAGAACGGGGAATGCTTTCATCTTGTCTATCATGATGGGAAAAATTTCCAGCCGGACTCTTTCCTGAAAATATTTTTTGACAAACAAACCCTGCTCCTTATCCAATTGTTTTTCATTAATGATGAGAATCTTTTCCTTCTCCAGCTCTTTCTGGATAACCTGAAAAGTTTGATTGAATCTTTTTTGCAGCAGCTCAATTTTATCCTGAATCTCATCGAGCAGCTTTGCCGGATTTAAACCCAGATCTTGTTTGGCTTGTTTTTGAAAATCTATCAGGCGGGCGATGGTCGCGACGCGCACACGGAAGAACTCATCCAGGTTGTTCGAAAAGATGCCGAGAAACTTAAGCCGTTCAATGAGCGGAACAGTCTTATCTTCCGCTTCCTGCAATACGCGCTCGTTAAAGGAGAGCCAGCTTAATTCCCTGTTGATGATTGGATGGTTTGCCATGTGTGAGTGATGAAAATACTTATTTTTCAGACAATAATTTAGGATTCACAAAAAATTCACATATCCCCTTTTTTAGGGTGATGTCTTTCCAGTTGGTTGCATCAAATCGTATACGACAGACGGCACCAGTGGGAAATTTATCCGGATTCTCACCACTCAGCGTAATAATCACGGAAGACAAAACGGGTTCATGCCCGAATATGAAAACATCCTTCAAACGATTGTCTGTGTTTTCTATAACACGAATAACAGAAGTTGTGTTCCCAAAATAAATAGCCTGCTCTATTTTTAGATCTTCAGTCTTGTATTTTAAAACAGTTCCTATACCAATGGCTGTTTGCAAAGCCCGTGTTGCCGGAGAGGTGATGATCAGATCCGGTTCTATCTTTTTATTTTTTAAATAATCTCCAATGAGAACTATCGCCTGTTTGCCGCGCGTATTCAGCGGACGAACCATGTCATCCAATTCCGGATTTTCCCAACTTGATTTGGCGTGCCGTATGATGGTCAGATGTTTCATTTTTTCAAATGTACAATTATTCCGATGGTTCGAAAATGACTTTTATCATAAAATTCCGTTGTTTTATAGTGGACAATTGTCTGAAAAACAGTTTGTTATGAATAGAGAAGGGTTGTTTTTCCGGTATTTATGCTTTTTTTACGAATTAGCCGGAGGTTTTATTGCATTTTAATGGTCACAAAGAATTGGATATTAAGATTAAATGCGTATATTTGCACCGTAATTAAGAATTGAAGAGGACTCGAAGTCCTCTTTTTTAGTACGTTTCTTTTAATTTTTTAAGAAAGGTGCGTATGGGATTCGCTTTAAAAACAAAAAACAAATGAGCTGATAAAAAGGCTTATTTCATGCAGCGTGATGGATAAACTGGTTCAATTAAAACAAACGATCGAGCAGGAGTTATTGGCTTTTTTTGAAGGAACCAACTTGTTTTTAGTAGAAGTAAAAGTTCTTTCAAACGGTAAGATTGAAGTTTTTGCAGACGGGCTAACCAACATTACCATTGATGAATGTGCTCAGATCAGCCGGCATATCCACCATTTTATGGAAGAGAACGGACTGATGAGCGACAATTTATCACTCGATGTTTCTTCTCCCGGTATGGATGAGCCCCTGAAGGTTGCCAGGCAATTTCAAAAGCAGCTCGGCAGGCAGGTGGATGTGGTGTTGAAAAACGGATTGAAAATCACAGGGGAATTGCAGGCCGCCACAGAAAAGGAGATTACTGTACAAGAAATTATTAAACTAAAAAAAACAGAAACCATAGAAGAACATGTATATGGTTTTGAGGAAATAAAATCAGTTAAAAAACATTTCAATTTTAAACTATAATTGCCATGAACAGTGCAGAATTAGTAGAATCGTTCTCGGAGTTTAAAGACTTTAAAAACATTGACCGCCCAACCATGATGCGGGTGTTGGAAGATGTTTTCAAAACCTTGCTGCGTAAAAAATACGGCTCCGACCAGAACTTTGACATAATCGTGAATACCGACAAAGGCGACCTGGAAATCTGGCGACACCGAACTATCGTAGAGGATGGAAAAGTAGAAGACCGCCTGGCGGAAGTGGAGCTTTCTGTTGCGAAAAAAGTGGAACCCGACATGGAAGCTGGAGAAGAGTTGTACGAAGAAATCACCATTGAATCTTTCGGCAGACGCGCTATTTTGGCGGCCCGCCAAACCTTGATTTCAAGGGTACTGGATTTGGAGAAAGACGAAGTCTACAAAAAATACAAAGACAGGGTGGGCGATATCATTTCCGCGGAAGTGTATCAGGTTTGGAAGAAAGAAATTTTGTTGCTGGATGATGACGGTAATGAACTTATTCTGCCGAAGAGCGAACAGATCAAAACCGATTTTTATAAAAAAGGCGATACCATCAGGGCGGTCGTTAAGAATGTGGAATTACGCGGAAGCAACCCGCTGGTTATCTTGTCGCGCACAGATGCTTCTTTCCTCGCAAAACTATTGGAGCAAGAAGTTCCTGAAATTATGGATGGCTTGATTGTGATTAAAAAATCGTGCGCGAGCCGGGTGAAAGAGCCAAGGTGGCTGTAGAGTCTTACGATGACAGAATTGACCCTGTTGGTGCTTGTGTCGGCATGAAAGGCTCCCGTATTCACGGCATTGTCCGCGAGTTGCGAAATGAAAACATTGACATTATCAACTACACCAACAATATCAACCTGTTGCTGCAGCGTTCCTTGACGCCTGCAAAAATTGAAGGTATTGCACTGGATGAGGTAAAGAAAAGAGCATCGGTTTATTTAAAACCGGATCAGGTTTCCCTGGCAATAGGTAAAGGCGGTTTCAATATAAAATTAGCCAGCAAATTGACCGGATATGAGATAGATGTGTTCAGAGACACCGATACGGAAGTGGAGGATGACGTGGATTTGGATGAATTTTCAGATGAAATTGAAGGCTGGATCATAGATGAATTAAAAGCGATTGGTTGCGATACCGCTAAATCCGTTTTGGAACTGGACAGAGATGAGCTGGTGCGCAGAACAGATCTGGAAGAAGAAACCATTGACGATGTCATCAAGATTTTAAAATCAGAATTTGAATAACATGAATAGTCATTAGCCACCAGTCGTTGGTCAATAGAGATATTAAACCACATGACTATTGACCATTGACCATTGACTAAACAAGAAATATGTCAGAAGGGAAATCCATACGATTAGCAAGTGCGGCGAAGGAGCTGAATGTTGGTACGTCTACCATAGTGGACCACTTGCATGAAAAAGGCTTCAAAGACGTGGAGAACAAGCCGAACACCAAGCTTACCGAAGAGCAGTATAACGTATTGCTGCGAGATTTTGTGCAATCGATTGCTATCAAAGAGAAGGCAGAACAAATCAATATCGGAAAACGGAAAGAAGAGGAAATCTCTATCAAAGAAGCCATTCAGGCGGCAAAGGAAGAAGCAAAAACGGAAGAGGTAATTCACAAAATTGCGAAAACAGACGTTGAAGGACCAAAGGTTTTGGGAAAGATTGACCTTACGGAGAAACCTAAAAAGTCAGAAGAGAAAAAGAAGGAGGAAGCAGCTAAAACAGAGGAAGAAAAGCCTAAAAAAACAGCTAAAAAGACTACAGAAACAGCTGCGGAGCCGGATAATACAGAAACGACGGTAACGGAAAAAACAGAAGCTGCCATTGTCCCTGCAGAAAAAGCACAGGACGAGGTTATCCGCGCAAAAACCGAGACGCTGTCCGGACCTAAAATATTAGGCAAAATAGAATTACCCATTAAACAGGAAAGAAGACCGGAAGACATACACCGTGAAGATGAAAAAATCAGACGGGAAAAAGAGAAAGACAAAGGCAAGGATGATAAGCAGAAGAGAGCCCGTATTTCTCAGACAAAAGTAGACATCAAGAAATTTGAGCCCTCTAAAGATACCCGCCCAACCAGAACAGCTACCAGCAGACCGGATAACCGACGAGCAAAACCCGCGGATTCTAAAGAAGGAATTTCAGAGAAAGATATTCAGGAAAAGATTCGTTCCACTATGGCAAAATTGCAGGGAACGAAAGCAAAATCAGACCGATCCAAATATAGAAAAACAAAGCGGGACGAACACGCCACCCGGGCGGAAGGTGAAAACCAGGAGTCCAATGTTTTACAGCTCACCGAGTTTATTACCGTAAGTGATTTAGCCGGCTTGATGGATGTTTCCCCAACACAGGTCATCAGCTCCTGTATGGGATTGGGGGTATTCGTTTCCATTAATCAGCGGTTGGATGCGGAAGTGATAGAATTAGTGGCAAGTGAGTTTGGATATGAGGTGCAGTTTATCAACCTGGCGGATGAAGACGATGAGGAAGAAGAATACGTAGATGAGCCGGAAGATTTGGTAAAGCGCCCTCCGATTGTAACCATCATGGGCCACGTTGACCATGGTAAGACATCTTTATTGGACTATATACGAAGTGCTAATGTGGTTGCCGGAGAAATGGGCGGTATCACTCAGCATATAGGAGCATATGAAGTGGAAACCGTCAAAGGGGAACACATTACGTTCTTAGATACACCGGGTCACGAAGCGTTTACCGCGATGCGTGCGCGTGGTGCAAAGCTCACAGACATAGCAGTAATAGTAATTGCGGCGGATGACAGCATCATGCCACAAACCAAAGAAGCCATTTCGCATGCGCAGGCAGCGGAAGTTCCGATGATTTTTGCCATCAATAAAATTGATAAGGACGGAGCCAATCCCGATAACATCAGGAACCAGTTGTCTCAGATGAATATCATGGTGGAAGAATGGGGCGGTAAATTCCAGTGTCAGGAAATATCCGCAAAAAAAGGCTTAAACATTGATAAATTATTAGATAAGATAGTGCTGGAATCCGAAATGCTGGATTTGAAAGCCAATCCGAATAAACCGGCTATCGGTTCTGTCATTGAAGCACAGCTGGATAAAGGCCGGGGTTACGTATCTACCATCATGGTGCAGGAAGGTACTCTGAAAATCGGTGACTTTGTGGTGGCCGGACAATACTTTGGAAAAGTAAAAGCCATGACCAATGAGCGGGGTGTTCGTATTGAGAAGGCAGGGCCATCATCACCGGTACAGGTATTGGGCCTGTTGGGAGCACCAACTGCAGGTGATAAGATAAGAGTATACGAAGATGAAGATGAAGGAAAAGAAACAGCGAACAGACGCGCTACGATCATTCGGGAGCAGGGAATGCGTGCTAAGAAACATATCACACTCGATGAAATCGGACGCCGTCTGGCTTTGGGTAATTTCAAGGAATTAAACTTAATCATCAAAGGTGACGTGGACGGTTCGGTGGAAGCATTGGCCGACTCTTTACTGAAATTAACGACGGAAGAAATTCAGGTGAATGTCATACACAAAGGTGTGGGAGCTATCAGCGAGTCTGATGTGTTGCTGGCATCCGCATCCGATGCGATTATTTGTGCATTCCAGGTGCGGCCATCCATGAATGCAAAAGTGCTGGCGGAAAAAGAAGATATTCAAATCAAGTACTACAACATCATCTATGATGCAATCGACGAAATCAAGGCGGCGATGGAAGGTTTGTTAGAGCCGAAATTCGAAGAAAAGATTGTTGGTAATATTGAAGTCCGCGAAGTGTTTAAGGTAACGAAAGTGGGAACCATCGCAGGTTGTTATGTATTGGACGGACGGGTGGCGCGTAACCATAAAATCAGAATCATCCGGGATGGTATTGTTATCCATACGGGAGAGCTGGAATCATTGAAACGTTTCAAAGACGACGTTAAAGATGTGGTGAAAGGTTACGAATGCGGCCTGAAAATAAAAGGCTATAACGATATACAGGTGGGCGATATCGTCGAAGCATTCGAACAGGTAGAAGTCAAACGCAAGCTGTAATTTATGCCACGATTATCATGGCATGATAAATCAAAAAACGCACATCATATGATGTGCGTTTTTTTGTATTCCTTACGGTAAGTATTTCAGGTTACAATCCATTTATAGATAATCCGAATACAATCGGATTCATCCTGGGTCCTTTGTTGTTCACAAACGTATTGGACAGGGAATAATAACAGAACAGATTGAACAGGCCATAACCGGCCCGGATATAAGGGCCGTAACGCAGCTTATTCATATTGGCAACACCCAGTTGTTTAAATTTGATATTGTTACCGCTGTTGTTTAACTCTTCCCCTTCGTATTTCCATTTGCTGCCTACCAGGAATCCAAACTTGAATCCTACCGATACCTTGATAGCCATACCTGTTTTTTTATGAGGTTTGGAACGGTAGCGGAATTCAAACGGGATGTCGATATAGGTCATATTCAGTTTGGACTTTTTGGAAGAGATGGAGTCGCCGAATGCATAAAAACGGGTGGCGGTATCTCCTATCCAGCTCATGCCGAATTTTTTGAAATAATAGTTTTCAGAGCCTACGCCAATTCCGGGCGCCAGGCTGAAATGCTGGAATTTGGTTTTCTTGCCCAAAATCAAATCGTAATAAAAGTAAGCGTTGAATCCGCGGTTGAAGTTTTCCAGACTGAAATCATTCGGAACAGTAACGCCGCCGTCTTTTTTGATGAATGCGTTCATCATGCAAAATTCCAGTACCAGTCGGTCTTTAGATTTATTGATTCTCTTCTTTACAGCCTCCGATATTCCTTTGGGGCCAGCCGTGGAGGCATCCTGCTGTCCGAACACCATAACGGTGGTACAAAATAAAAAGAACAGACTGAATCCAATTTTACGCATAAATCCTTTTTCTTATTAAAAATAGACTGCAAAAATACGGTTTTTATTGGTTAAATCGGACAATTAACCTTTATTAATTAAAACAAAACAGGCAAATCGTAATATCGGTTGAAGATGTTTGTGGCGAAGCTGATCATAAAAGAATTGCTTTTAAGGTCAGTGGTATTGGCCACCTTGGAGGTATATTTCCGAAACTGTCCCTTTGCTTCGATAATCATGTTGAGTTTTGGATTCAGGATATATCCCACACGTATGTCATGGTCCATCACATTATAGCCAAATCCATTCTGTATTTTTACATTCGTCGTCGTCGTCGCCTGTGAGCCGATATCCAAAATGTTGTTTCCGTAATTCTGGTTTAGGGAGGTATCTGTAGCGGTTTGCGTGTACGACATTTTATAGGATGCATACACCCGTTTGTATTGATAATTGGCCATTACCAGAAACTCGTTGAAGTTCGCCCCCATCGGGTGTCCTAACGCCTGGTTGTAATGTGAATAGCCGATTGCGCTGTCCTGTCCCTGATAAGAGTAAGGCCGGACACTGTTGTATTCCACCTGCAGGTTCAGGTTTTTCACGCCGCCCACATCGAAATATTTCACACCGGCCTGCCATCCCATCCTGCGGTCTGAAGTATTCTTCTTACCGTAACGGTTAAACATGAACTGCCCGTATAAGACGATGTATTTCGGGCATGTAACCTTTATGTTCAGGCCATACACCTTGGTTGTGTTGGGTGCCAGATTCTTTTGAAAGGCACGTATTCCTAAAATGGGATTGATGTAGTTGTAATTGAAATAGGTGTTTCCTTTTTCGGTGGTCCTTCTCCAGGTGATGCCTTCAAATATGCCAATCTGCAGAAACTTTGCCGCATCGATACTTAAGTAATTAAAATTCGCCAGCTTGCGCGGATAGCCTTGCCCGAAATCGTTGAAGTTATTCAGGTTGTCAATCAGCTCGGCGTAGATACTGGTGTATTTGATGCGCCATACGGTGGTGGTGAATTTTATGTAAGGATATGTGTAAGAGTTGTCCGATAAAAATAAGGAACGGTATCCGTCACCGATGAAATGTTTTCCGTTACCGACTTCGATGTTGAACTGCTTCACAGGAGAATAGGATAAATACGCATTGATACTGGAGAAATCCAGCCCGCCGCTGCCCCTGTTGCGAATATTACCTTCGCCCGGAATGGCGCTGGTCAGCAAACTGTAAATGGTTACGTAAGGAGGGAATTTTCCAACCGTGTTAATGAAGGAAGTGTACAGGGTAACCTTGCTGCCGATATCCACCCGCAGCTCCAGCCCTTTCTGGTTATAGCTCAATACTTTCTTTTCCGTCAGGTCATATCCGAACCCGACATTGAAAATAGGATTGACGGCCACATACACTTTTCGTTTTTTGTATTGGGTATCGTAGATATTGTCTTCATAAAAAACGGAGTCCTTCGCCAGGATTTTTCCGAAGTGTTTGACATAACCTTTCTCATCAAACTCTAAAATATTTTCGAACCCTACCTGATTCACCAGTTTGCTGAACCAGTTGGTATGCGGCATCCTTTCGAAATGCTGTACCGTATCCGGATAAACGAAATTGTAAACTTCTGCCGCTTTATAAGGTTTTACGGCGCTATGAAAGACCCCCTTATCCCAGCCGTTTAGATACTTCTCATAGCTCAGCACCATGTTTCGGTTGAGCGGCATATTTTCCTGTTGAGCCTGCGCAAAAATAGAAAAAGAGAACAGTAAATATAAGAGAGCGTATTTGTTAGAATGCATTTTCTTCACCTCGTAGCATATTGATGATGGTCATGATAATTATTTTGACATCCAGTCCGAAGCTCCAGTTTTCTATGTACCAGACATCCGCGCGAACCCTTCCTTCCATATCATTCACATCTTTGGTTTCGCCTCGATACCCGTTCACCTGAGCCCACCCGGTAATGCCGGGCTTGATTAAATGCCGAACCATAAATTTATCAATAATTTTTGAATATTCTTCCGTGTGCTTCAGCATATGAGGTCGTGGACCGATAACGGACATTTGTCCCGTGAAAACATTGATGAATTGGGGAAGCTCGTCCAGGTTGGTCTTTCGCAAAAATTTCCCGATGGGAGTGATGCGCTGGTCGTGCCGCGTTGCCTGTCTGTGGTGCGCATCACCGTTTACGTACATCGTACGGAATTTGATAACGGAAAAAGATTTGTTCTTAATGCCCGAACGCTTTTGAATAAAAAACACCGGTCCCCTGGAGGTCAGTTTAATGATGACTGCCATTAACGGGATAAACCAGGACAGGATAAACAACAGCACCAGTATGGAAAATCCGATATCAAACAGTCGCTTGATAAAGCGGTTGACAATGTTTTCAAGTGGTTCGCTGCGCAAGGTCATCACGGGGATTTGTCCGTAATAATCGATTTCAACCTTATTGAGGTGGTGTGTCAGAAAGCGGGATAGATCCGGAACGATTTTAACACGAATCAGGTTCTCATCGCCAAATTGTATCAGCCCTTTAATGTTTTCTTCATCATCATACGGCAGGGCGCAGAACATTTCATCTATCTGATGTTCCACCGCATATCTTTTGGCGTCTTCCACCGTTCCCAAAATATGCTTTTTGACATTCTCCGTATATTTTTCCGGATTATTATCATAAAATCCGAGAAACTGGTAGCCGTATTCTATTTTATGCTCCAGCATGGTCTTAAATTCCTGCGCCGTTTCACCGGCACCAATAATCATTACCTTTCTGTTGTTAAAGCCTCGCGCCCGGTATATGCGCACGATTTTTATGAAACCGAACCGCCAGATCATTGTGAAAATAAACGCAGTGATATAGGTAATCATCAGCACCTCGCGCGACAACTTGAAAGTCTGGTTGTAATCTTTAAAGACAACGATATAGGAAAAAGATAAAACAACCTCCAGAAAGAACAATTTCAACAAAGCGGACAGCAACGTGAAGAAACGCGTGTTTCTGTACATGTCGAACGTACCGGAAAGCTGTGCTGCAAATAGATAAATGACGTTGAGATAAATCCACAGCTGCAGATACTTGGTATCAAACATCTGCACGTAATTCCAAAAACCCCAGACATGCCCTAGAAAGTAGGCGACATTCAGGATAAGCAAATCACCTAAAGCATGGATTAAAACATAGAGATTGGTAATTCTTTTTTTCATTCGTAAGGAGCGGTTTACTTAACGGCACGTCTAAGCTGTTCCAGCTTTCAAAAATACTATATTATCTTGTCAACTTAAAATTTAGTTATTTGTTCAAAGCCATTTTCTATGCTTTAAAATTAATACAACTCATCTTATTTTGACAAAACAAAAATATGGGATTGTAATTGCAAATGATTTATTTTTCATCATAATTTTTTGAGTGTTAGTGTTTTATGTATTTATTAGTGGCGGTGTGTATTTTTTTTGATTTTAATTTATGGAATTTGCTTCCTTTCGGTATCTTAATAGTATAAATTTGTAAATCACAAAACGAACACATTATGAGTAAAGACGACAAAGCGAAAGCACTGCAACTGACACTGGAAAAATTGGACAAACAATACGGTAAAGGAACCGTAATGAAATTAGGCGATAACAGCATCGTAGAATCGGAAGTGATATCTACCGGCTCGCTGGGGTTGGACCTGGCATTAGGTATTGGCGGTTTTCCGCGCGGAAGGATTATTGAAATCTATGGGCCGGAATCTTCCGGTAAAACGACATTGGCGATCCATGCCATTGCCCAGACACAAAAACAAGGAGGCGTTTGCGCGATTATTGATGCGGAACATGCCTTTGATAAAAAATATGCGGAAGCATTGGGTGTGGATACGGATAATCTGTACATCACCCAGCCGGATGACGGTGAACAGGCGCTGGATATCGCAGAGCAGTTGATTCGCTCCGCTGCAATTGATTTGGTGGTGGTGGATTCCGTGGCGGCACTGGTACCACGCAGCGAAATTGAAGGCGAAATGGGTGACAGCAAGATGGGTTTACATGCCCGCCTGATGAGCCAGGCGATGCGTAAACTCACCGGCGCCATCAGCAAAACCGACTGCAGCTGTATTTTCATCAACCAGCTGCGCGATAAGATAGGTGTGATGTTTGGCAGCCCAGAAACCACTACAGGCGGAAATGCCCTAAAATTCTATGCATCCATCCGTCTGGATATCCGACGTGCCGGACAAATCAAAGACAAGGAAAACAATGTCATCGGCAATCAGACCAAGGTGAAGGTGGTGAAGAACAAACTGGCTCCGCCGTTTAAAGTGGCTGAGTTTGATATCATGTTTGGCAAGGGAATTTCCAAGGAAGGCGAAATTGTCGATATGGGTTCCGAATTGGGCATCCTTCAGAAAAGCGGAGCCTGGTACAGCTACGAAGGCCAAAAGATTGGACAAGGCAGGGATCAGGTAAAACAACTGCTGTCCGATAATCCGGGACTGGCGGATGAAATTGAAGCGAAGATCAAAGCCAAATTATTACCGGCTTAATACTGCAGCATGACGACCAGAATGTCAATAAGGCCATCGCCCAGCGATGGCCTTATTTTTTAAAGATATCGCCATAATCATTCTTAAATATTCGTATTTCAAAAATAGAATCTCGATATTCGTAATTCTATCTGTTGTATTTATGGTTCTATTATTTCAAATGATAACGATGGCGGATTTCAAAGAGCACTGGTGGCTCTATTTGTCCATGCCCGTCATCGCCTCTGTGATTGGTTATGCCACTAAAATTGTGGCCATCAGGATGATGTTTGAACCGCTGGAATTTTTCGGGATCAAACCATTTCTGGGTTGGCAGGGCATCATTCCGCGCAAGGCGGCCATCATGAGTTCCATTGCCTGTGATACGCTGACATCCAGACTGATTACACCCAAAGAAATATTTTCACGCCTCGACCCTGACCGGGTGGCAAAAGAATTGGAAAAACCCATGCTTCCGATAGTGGAAAAGATTACCCACGACGTGATGAGCCACTATCAGCCCGGCCTGTGGGAAAGCATTCCGGAAAATGCCAAAAAATTGCTGATTAAACGGATACAACAGGAATCACCGGCCATGGTGCGGCAGCTGATGCAGCAAACCAAGGATAACTTGGACGAAGTTTTTGACCTGAAAGATATGGTCATCACAAATCTTACCAAAGACAAAGAACTGCTGAATAAAATATTTCTGGAAAGCGGTGAAAAAGAATTTCAGTTCATCCGCAACTCAGGTATCTATTTTGGCTTCCTGATTGGGTTGGTGCAGATGATTGTATGGATGCTGACACAGGAACCGCTGATTATGCCCATATTTGGTTTGTTTACGGGTTGGTTCACCGACTGGCTGGCATTGAAGATGATTTTTCTGCCTAAAACCCCCAAAAAATATATTGGTTTATTCAACTGGCATGGCTTGTTTTTCAAACGGCAGCAGGAGGTCGCCTCCGCCTACGGTGCACTGATTGCCCAGAAAGTCCTCACTCCGAGCAACATGATAGAATCTATACTGACAGGAAAATTATCCGATAACCTATTCAATATGATTCAGAAAAATGTACAGCAGATGGTGGATGAACAGGCGGGCGTTTTAAAGCCAATCGTAGTGTTTGCTGTCGGTTCTGAGAAATACAGAGCCATGAAAACGGCCATTACCGGAAACATGGTCAAGCAACTGCCGGTTGCGTTGAAACACATTGAAAAATATGCCGAAGATGCCATGGACATCAGAAATACCCTGGTCACCAAAATGCAGGAACTGACGCCGGATGAGTTTGAAGGCGTTCTGCGTCCTGCCTTCAAACAGGACGAATGGATTCTGATTACCGTGGGTGCTGTGCTGGGATTTATGGTGGGCGAACTGCAGGTGTTGCTCATGGAGCATTTTGTCCTCCACGCCGGTTAAGCATCATACCACATTCATTTAAACAATTCTTAACTTCTTAACGAATGCTATGCGTGCATTCTTTTTGTAATTTTAATTGATTCATCATTTCAATTATTACAGTCAGTTGCTTCACATTAAAAACAGTGAACGGTGCGCTGTCAACCAACCACCCAAATGAACAACAAGGTTTTTATTTTTGACACAACACTCAGAGACGGCGAACAGGTGCCGGGCTGCCAGCTGAATACGATTGAAAAGATAGAAGTAGCACTGGCCCTGGAAGAACTGGGAGTGGATGTGCTGGAAGCCGGATTTCCGATTTCATCTCCCGGGGATTTTAAATCTGTGGTAGAGATTACCAAGAATATATTCAAGCCTACCATTTGTGCGCTGACCCGTGCGGTGGCTGCAGATATTGACTGTGCGGCGGAGGCTTTGAAACTGGCCAAACGCGGCCGTATTCACACAGGCATTGGCTCGTCAGATATCCATATTAAAAATAAGCTGAAGACAACACGTGAAGCTATATTGGAGAAGGCGGCGTGGGCGACTAAGTATGCCCGTAATTATGTAGATGACGTGGAATTTTTCTGCGAAGATGCAGGCCGTGCAGATTTAGAATTTTTAGCGAAAATGGTGGAAACGGTGATCGCTGCCGGTGCTACTGTCGTCAATATTCCGGATACGACAGGGTATTGTCTGCCGGAACAATACGGCGCCAAGATTGCCTATCTGATGAATAATGTGCCAAATATTGACAAGGCTATTTTGTCGGCGCACTGCCACAATGATTTAGGGTTGGCGACAGCCAATTCCATAGCGGCGATTAAAAACGGGGCCAGGCAGGTGGAGGTGACCATGAACGGAATCGGGGAGCGGGCCGGAAATACTTCCCTCGAGGAGGTTGCCATGATTTTGAAATCGCATGAGGGCAATTTACACCTGGATTGCGGCATCAACATCAAAAAGATATATCCTACTTCCCGATTGATTACCCGCTTGATGCGCATGCCGGTGCAGCCGAATAAGGCAATAGTCGGCAGAAATGCGTTTTCCCATTCTTCCGGTATTCATCAGGATGGGGTATTGAAAAACAGGGAGAATTATGAAATCATCGACCCGCATGATGTGGGTGTGCCGGAGTCATTGATTGTGCTGACAGCTAGAAGCGGCCGTGCTGCATTGAAGCATCGTCTCGAAAACATCGGTTTTAAGATGGAGCAGGCAGAACTGGATGAAACGTATAAGAAATTCCTGGAATTGGCTGATCAGCGCAAAGAAATCTATGATGAGGATTTGCTGGAGATGATGGGTCACAGCCGCGAAGGCAAAATTTATGAGATTGATTATCTGGAAGTTCATTGTGGTAAACGCCATCAGGCGACAGCAACGGTGGCATTATTGAAAAATGGTGTAAGAACAGTAGAAATTGCAGATGGCTGCGGTCCTGTGGATGCGACGCTGAAAGCAATTGATAAAATTGTGCAGCAGCCTGTACGTCTGGAGGAGTATCTGGTGCAGGCCATCACCGGCGGTAGTGATGATACCGGAAAGGTACATATCCAGGTTTCCAAAGACGGGGTATTTTATTATGGTTTTGGAAATGATACCGATGTGATTTATGCGACAGCCAAAGCATATATTGATGCGTTGAATAAGCTCTAAAATTTATTGTACCCAAACCACCCGATGCTCAGGACAATAAAGAAAGGGCATTTATTTAAATCGTCAAGTTCTCTAATTTGTACCTCGCTCGGGAGGACGGCAATTACAGGGTATTAATCCAGGTAACCCTGATAATATTCCTCCACATATTCTTTTAAACAAACCTTCCAGTCGCGCATGATGTTCAATCCGCGCAGATCCAGTTTTTTATTGATAAGCCGCTCGCTTGGCGGTCGCTGAGAAAAATATTCCTGTTTCCAGAAATCGGAATCAACGGCAGTGATTTTTATTTCATTTTCTTTCCCTGCCAATCGCACCAGCTCCGTGGCCACTTCCAGGCGTCCGGTAATGCCGCCGCAAACCATGTTGTACAAACCCCAAACCTCTTTTTCCAGCAGCAGCTTCACATTGCGGGCAAAATCGTACGTCAGTGTAGGTGTTCCCAGTTTATCATTTACGATAAACAATTCCTTCTTCCCGTCTTTTAATTGCTGCATCAGTTTCTGGATAAATTTTTTATCCTTTTTTGGTCCGGCTCCCATCATCCAGCCAGCCCGGCAGATTAAATGCCGGGTTTTATTTTGCTGCACAAAGACCTCTCCGGCCCATTTGCTGCGTGCATAATGTCCGAGCGGATTGGGTTTGTCCCAGTCATCAAATATATCCTGTGTTCCGTCAAAAATCCCTGCGGTAGAAATGTAAAGCATAGGGACGTTTAGTGCATTGGAAATATGTACGGCATTTTCGACAGCAATGGTATTGGTTAAATAAGCGTCATCCTGATGGGTGTCGCAATATTCCAAAGACGTATGTGCGCCCAAGTGAAAAAGATAATCCGGTTTAAATTCAAACACGTCTTTCTTATAGGCTTCAAAATCACGGAAGTCCAGAAAAGACAACCAATCCTCATTGATATCTTTGTCGGTACATTTCAATTCAAATGTATCCTGAAATATTTTGTGGAAGGCTTCTCCCAGCATGCCGCCACAGCCGGCGATATATATTTTTTTCTTCATCTCCATATTTTCATACTGAACTTCATCAGCATTATTTTTAGTTCACAAATAGACTCCGAAACAAGTTTGGAAAGAAGTGCAACGTTACAATGGTTGAACTTACACCAACGATTTCAGTATGCCCAAATATACGGGTTTGTTCGCTTCTATGGAAAAATTATATAACACAGTTTGCCGTGCGTTCGTACCGATTCGTTTCCTTTCTTCCGGATGGTCTATCAGGTATTTCAGTTTCTCCAGCCATTCAGCCTCTGTTTTTACCAGGAACCCGTTTTCATTATCCGTGATAACCCGGTTGATGGCAGCACCTACATTCGTGGCTACCACCGGCAATCCGAAGGTCATATAGGTCAATGCTTTCAGCCCGCTCTTGCCCATCACCCAGGCATCCATGGGCAACGGATATACTCCGATATCCATCCCCTGCAGTTGCGTTGCTTCTTCTTCCTTTTTCCAGTCGAGGTATTCGTAATCCACTCCATTCATATGAAAGGTAAAATTTCCAATGACACGCAACTTAAACGTCCGTTCCTTTGCCAGTTGCTGAAAGACATTCGTCAGCAGGTACAAATATGGCACGGTGGAATGGGTGCCGGTCCAGCCAATCACTACCGGCTTGTCGTTGGTATAGGTATTCACCGGAAACATCCGTTCTGTATCCAGCGTGGAGGAAATATCGGTACATTGTTTACAATACTGAAGTGCAAATGCGTTGAGGTCCGGCGTGCAGGTAATGACATGGTCGGCATACTTCATCAACGCTATCGGCTTGTCTTTTCCTTTCAGCATATAGATGAAATGGTTCATCGCCGAGCCTTCCGATTTGTAAATCATGTCATCGATATCATACACGATTTTTTTGGATAGTTTGCGTATCATCCATTCAAAGAACGGAGGGCCAAGCGGGGTTGCCCATAAATGGATATAAACGATATCATATTTGTGCAGGCGGAACAGATCCAGAAAACGATGCAGGTAGCCGCGCAGAGTACCCATCACCTTTCGAAGCAGGAATCCCGGTTTGTAGATGATTTCCCAGAAGTCATCATCTACAAAGGAACTGGTGACGGGGCGAAAACCGTTCTTTTCGAAGTGTTCAAAATATTGTTCATATTTCAGCCGTTGGCTGGCGGCTTTCCCGAATGGATACGGCGACAGAAAAAGTACTTTTTTCTTTTGCATGACGAACGCGAAATGAATTAAGGTTTCTCGGCAACCAGTAAAAATTGTTCGCCTAAAAACTTCCAGGCAAACGGCATATTCAGATATGTCTTTATAATAAAACTGTTAACGGGCAGAAACCCTTTGCTCCGAAAAGATAAGGGAAGAAACTGCGGATAGTTTTTTACGATATTAAATCCGGCGCCGTATAAGTGTTCGGCGACACCCAGTTCTGTCAGGATAACCGTATGGTCGGCAAAATTGAAGTAATCTTTATAGGTATAACGGAAGTTCGGGCCCATGATAACGATACGCCCTTTGCTTTTCAGCGTCTTGAACATACGTTCTAAAAATTCCGCCACTTCAAACTGGGAGTTCAGGTGTTCCAGAAAATTGGAAATAAAAACACCGTCAAAATAGTTTTCCGGCAACTCCACTTCCAGGTTGTTTCCGATGATGGTTTTAATATCCGGCGCGGCAAATTTTTTCACCTCATCGGAAAGGTCAATCGTCCAGCGTTCGGCAGAAGGGACATGATTGATAAATTCACATAAACCACCCGCCGGGTCCAGTGTTTTTTGCGGTTTGTTTAAATGTGTATCGTACAGGAAATGAGCAATTTCTTTCCAAACGACATTCTTTTTCTGCATATCTACATCCGCAAAGCGGTATTCGTATATTCTGTTATGATTCATGTTTTTCCGTTTTATTGAAATGAATTTGATAGATCATGAAGGACAGCGAAAATAAGTATAAAAATCGTACAGGTATAGTATATCTGGACTGAATCACGAAAGGCAGGTGAAAAATGTCAAAATAGAGGCAAAAAAAGAGCGGCAGCCAAATGATGACCAGCAAATCGCGCCGTTTTAGCATACAAACCAAAAAATATCCGATAAACAGCAGCAGGGTGAACGAAGTAGCGATGAAAGTAATGACGGTTCTGGTTAGTTCAAACCTGTTCATCAGGGTATATTGATTCAGAGACAAGCCCGTATACCAAAGCCTGAAGAAGGTATAGCATTTCAGTTTAACGGAATATCCAAAGTCTGATAAATAATGGTTGACGGCAATTGTGCTTAATAATTGTTCCCTTTCAGACGTGTAGGTCGCATTGTAGGTCGCAAACAGTTCCGGATGCTGTTTCATTATGATCAGGTTGGCGCTGTCCTGAGCGGTTAGGTACTTGCTGCAGAGTCGTTCAATACTGTCCCATTCACGGTTAAAGACCGGAATGTTTTTGCTGGTTTCTTCGTCTGTCGCAAAATTAATGAGCGCATCTTTGTAGGTCGCATTTGTCCAATACCTTCCTGCCGCATAATTGACCATTTTCGGGCTCCAATAACCCAGATATAAGGCCCCGGCGCCTCCTTCCAGCGGCGTAATCTTAAACTGATGATGGTGTTTTAGATTCCAGAAACCATAGGGCAGCAGGGTGGCAATAAACAACAGCAGGAAAACACTGTTTTTAGCCGGGGATAACTTTTTATACTGAAGCAGGGGCCATAAAAAACGCAGGATAGGAATAAATAAGATGACCGGTCTAACCTGGAAACAAAACCCATACAGCAAAGCCAGCCCTGTCATTTTTTTCCAGCTGTTAACGGGAATGCAAACCTCCACATACACGATAAGCGTAATTAAAAACAACATCAATGCTTCCGGGTAAATAAGCGCCGGGTAAGGCAGTATCACAAAATTAAGGATGACGAAGGACAGGAATAGATTTTTTACTGCCAGCGGTTGTTTGTATCTGTCAGAGATTCGCAGCATAAGACAGATTGCACCGAAAAACAGCGCCAATTGCACCATCTTGATGAAAATGACCGATTCACTTATAAGGCTGCAGGCGTATAAAAACAGCGGATATCCCGGGTTTCGGAAGGTGTCCGGCACATACTGCGGCAGAAAATACCAGTAGGTGTATCTGCCCTGCTGAAAACCCTTCACATAATTCATGTAGGTATATTGGTCGCCGGAGATATAATGGATGTTATAGCCAAATAAAAACAAGGTTTCTGCCAACAATACCGCCAGGAGAAAATAAAAGGTGGTTTTTTTATTCAGAACAGAGAGGGCTTGTTGCGCGATTTGCATAAAGAATGGCTAATTCTGCGTAAATTTATGAAAAATCAGACGAATAATCTTTTCTATATGCACACAATCCCGATGGTTGATTTGCAGCAGCAATATGCCCTATTAAAAAAGGAAATAGATGCCGCCATTGAGCAGTGTTTACAGCAATCTGTATTTATTGGAGGCCCCGTTGTGGCAGCATTTGAACAGAACCTGAAGGAATATACGGGCATGAAAAATATCATCAGCTGCGGCAACGGTACCGATGCCCTGCAGATAGCGCTTATGGCACTGAATCTGCCCAAAGGCAGCAAAATTATCATTCCGGCGTTTACCTATATCGCGCCGGTGGAGGTGATTGCCCTGCTTGGACTGGAACCTGTCTTTGCTGATGTCGACCTAACTACCTTTAATATAGGGATGGAACAGGTGCGGCAGGTATATACCGAAGATGTAAGGGCTATAATTGCCGTTCATTTGTTCGGACAACCGGCAGATATGACTGAAATTGCCTTATTCGCCAAAGAACATCGGTTGTTTTTGATAGAGGATAATGCCCAGTCATTGGGAGGTGAAAAAAACATTCAACGCGATTCTGTGGTCACCACCTCCTTTTTCCCCACCAAAAATTTAGGCGCTTACGGAGACGGGGGTGCCATCCTTACAAACAACGATGCCCTGGCAACCCGGATGCGCCGTATTGCATCGCACGGACAATCTCAAAAATATACGCATGAAACCATCGGTATCAATTCAAGGCTGGATACCCTGCAGGCCGCGGTATTGAATGTTAAACTGAAATACCTGGAACAATATATCCAACAGCGACGCAAAGCCGCCGCTTTTTATCATCAGCATTTAAAAGAAATTCCGTCCATTGAGCTTCCCGCAGCAATTGAAAACAGCGGACACACCTTCCATCAATATACCATCCGGGTGGCACCGGAACAAAGAAGTGCATTGCAGCAATTCCTGAAAGAGAAACATATCTCCACTGCAGTTTATTACCCCTTACCCGCCTATCGGCAAAAGGCCTATTTTAACGATAAGATACGTTTACCGAACACGGAATGTCTGTGTTCATCCGTCTTGTCGCTTCCAATTTATCCTGAAATTTCCGAAACACAATTATTGTATATTTGTACGGCAATCAGTGATTTTTTTCAAAACAACTAAAGAATGTCCCTGCATTATTATAAACACGAAACCGCTGTAGTAGATGACGGTGCAGCCATTGGACACGGCAGTAAAATATGGCATTTCTGCCATGTGATGAATGCGGTGATAGGAAATAACTGTATACTGGGGCAAAATGTTTTTGTGGCGGATAATGTACGAATCGGGGATGGCGTAAAAATTCAAAACAATGTTTCCCTGTATGACGGGGTGTTGTGCGAAGACGATGTTTTCATTGGACCATCCGCCGTATTTACCAATGTCATCAACCCGAGAGGTTTTATTGAACGTAAGAAAGAATACCAAAAAACCATTGTCAGAAGAGGGGCCACCATCGGTGCGAATGCCACCATCCTTTGCGGGGTCACCATTGGAAGATATGCTTTTATCGGGGCAGGTGCCGTGGTAACAAAAGAGGTGAAGGATTATGCACTGGTAACGGGTAATCCCGCCCGGCAAACCGGCTGGATGAGCGAAGCGGGCGGTAAACTGGTGTTTGAAGACGGAGCAGCCACCTGCCCTATTGACCATAAAAAATACAAGCTCGAAAATAACCGTGTTGTCAGGATATAATCTCTGCTGCAGATGACAAAAAAATTCGCTCTCATAGGACTTGCCGGCTATATCGCGCCACGCCACCTGAAAGCCATCAAAGAGGTGGGCGGCGACCTGGTGGCGGCGCTGGATATCGCGGATTCGGTGGGTATACTGGATCCGTATTTTCCGGACTGTGCATTCTTTACAGAGGAGTCTGCGTTCTATGATTTTTTAATGGATAAAGAGCCGGTTGATTATCTGGTGGTTTGTTCCCCTAATCATTTACATGAGGAGCACTGTTACGCCGGATTAAAACTGAATACGGATGTCATTTGTGAAAAGCCGCTGACGCTGACCACAGAAAGCCTGGCCCATCTGGAGGAAGCTCAACAGTACACCCGAAAACACATTTATACCATTTTACAATTACGGCTGCATCCCAAATTGCAGCAACTGAAGGAGGCGACAGAAGCATCTCCGCAAGAGGTAGCAGATGTGCAGATTGAATATTTTACTCCTCGTGGAAAATGGTATCATGCCAGCTGGAAAGGAGACATCAGTAAATCCGGAGGTATTGCCACGAATATCGGTATTCACCTGTTTGATTTGGTGGTGTGGCTGTTTGGGGATGTTAAAGAAGTGCAGACGGAAAAACAGACCCCGACAGAAAGTATCGGAACAATAGAGCTGCAAAATGCCCGTGTTCGCTGGCATCTGAGCATTGAACCCGATGTGCCGCCCAAGCGGCAAATGATTATCAATGGTGTCATGCATGAGTTTACGGATGGCTTCGCGGACCTGCATACGGCATCCTACCGGCGGATTTTGGAAGGAAAAGGTTTTGATACAAGCATAGTGAGACCGTCCATAGAATTGGTAGAAAAAATCAGAAAAGCGCTGTAATCGTTTCGGATTTTTCCCTACCCCGCCCCCTGTCATTTCGAATGAGGAACGAATGAGAAATCTTGCTAAGGTTTATGGAGAATAAACCTGTAATACACTAAACTGTAGCAAGATCTCTCTCCGCCTGCCGGCGGATCGAGACGACGGTTGTCAAAAAAAGAGCAGCACGTCTCAACCCCGCTCCCTGTCATTTCGAATGAGGAACGAATGAGAAATCTTGCTAAGGTTTATGGAGAATATCTGCCAGGAACAGCAAGATCTCTCCCTGCGCTCGAGATGACGGTTGTCAAAAAAAGAGCAGCACGTCTCAACCCCGCCCCCTGTCATTTCGAATGAGGAACGAATGAGAAATCTTGCTATGGTTTATGGAGAATAAACCGGTAATACACTAAACTGTAGCAAGATCTCTCTCCGCCGGCTGGCGGATCGAGACGACGGTTGTCAAAAAAAGAGCAGCACGTCTCAACCCTGCCCCCTGTCATTTCGATGAGGAACGAATGAGAAATCTTGCTACATTTATGAAAGATGTCTGTCTTGGAATAGCACAAGATCTCTCCCTGCGCTCGAGATGACAGTTGTCGTAAAGAAGCAGAACGTTCCAACCCTGCCCCCTGTCATTTCGACGAGGAACGAGGAGAAATCCTGCTAAGGTTTATGGAGAATAAACCGGTAATACACTAAACTGTAGCAAGATCTCTCTCCGCCTGCCGGCTGATCGAGACGACGGTTGTCAAAAAAAGAGCAGCACGTCCCTACCCCGCCCTCTGTCATTTCGAATGAGGAACGAGGAGAAATCCTGCTACATTTATGAAAGATGTCTGTCTTGGAATAGCACAAGATCTCTCCCTGCGCTCGAGATGACAGTTGTCGTAAAGAAGCAGCACGTCCCTACCCCGCCCCTTGTCATTTCGACGAGGAACGAGGAGAAATCCTGCTACATTTATGAAAGATGTCTGTCTTGGAATAGCACAAGATCTCTCCCTGCGCTCGAGATGACAGTTGTCGTAAAGAAGCAGCACGTCTCTACCCCGCCCCTTGTCATTTCGACGAGGAACGAGGAGAAATCCTGCTACATTTATGAAAGATGTCTGTCTTGGAATAGCACAAGATCTCTCCCTGCGCTCGAGATGACAGTTGTCGTAAAGAAGCAGCACGTCTCTATTCTGCCCCCTGTCATTTCGAATGAGGAACGAGGAGAAATCCTGCTACATTTATGAAAGATGTCTGTCTTGGAATAGCACAAGATCTCTCCCTGCGCTCGAGATGACAGTTGTCGTAAAGAAGCAGCACGTCCCTTTCCCGCCCCCTGTCATTTCGAATGAGGAACGAATGAGAAATCCTGCTACATTTATGAAAGATGTCTGTCTTGGAATAGCACAAGATCTCTCCCTGCGCTCGAGATGACGGTTGTCAAAAAAAGAGCAGCACGTCTCAACCCCGCCCCCTGTCATTTCGAATGAGGAACGAATGAGAAATCTTGCTATGGTTTATGGAGAATAAACCGGTAATACACTAAACTGTAGCAAGATCTCTCTCCGCCGGCTGGCGGATCGAGATGACGGTTGTCAAAAAATGAGCAGCACGTCTCAACCCCGCCCCCTGTCATTTCGAATAAGGAACGAGGAGAAATCCTGCTACATTTATGAAAGATGTCTGTCTTGGAATAGCACAAGATCTCTCCCTGCGCTCGAGATGACAGTTGTCGTAAAGAAGCAGCACGTTTTCTCCTTGCCCCTTGTCATTTCGACGAGGAACGAATGAGAAATCTTGCTAAGGTTTATGGAGAATAAACCTGTATACACTAAACTGTGCAATCTCTCCGCCTGCGAGATGACGGTTGTCAAAAAAAGAGCAAGACGTCTCAACCCTGCCCCCTGTCATTTCGATGAGGAACGAGGAGAAATCCTGCTATGGTTTATGGAGAATAAACCGGTAATACACTAAACTGTAGCAAGATCTCTCTCCGCCTGCCGGCGGATCGAGACGACGGTTGTCAAAAAAAGAGCAGCACGTCTCAACCCCGCCCCTGTCATTTCGAATGAGGAACGAATGAGAAATCTTGCTAAGGTTTATGGAGAATAAACCTGTAATACACTAAACTGTAGCAAGATCTCTCTCCGCCTGCCGGCGGATCGAGATGACGGTTGTCAAAAAAAGAGCAGCACGTCTCAACCCTGCCCCCTGTCATTTCGATGAGGAACGAATGAGAAATCTTGCTAAGGTTTATGGAGAATAAACCGGTAATACCTAAACTTAGCAAGATCTCTCTCCGCCGGCTGGCGGATCGAGATGACGGTTGTCAAAAAATGAGCAGCACGTCTCAACCCCGCCCCCTGTCATTTCGAATAAGGAACGAGGAGAAATCCTGCTACATTTATGAAAGATGTCTGTCTTGGAATAGCACAAGATCTCTCCCTGCGCTCGAGATGACAGTTGTCGTAAAGAAGCAGCACGTCTCTACCCCGCCCCCTGTCATTTCGAATGAGGAACGAATGAGAAATCTTGCTAAGGTTTATGGAGAATAAACCGGTAATACACTAAACTGTAGCAAGATCTCTCTCCGCCTGCCGGCGGATCGAGACGACGGTTGTCAAAAAAAGAGCAGCACGTCTCAACCCTGCCCCCTGTCATTTCGAATGAGGAACGAATGAGAAATCCTGCTAAGGTTTATGGAGAATAAAACGGTAATACACTAAACTGTAGCAAGATCTCTCTCCGCCTGCCGGCGGATCGAGACGACGGTTGTCAAAAAAAGAGCAGCACGTCTCAACCCCGCCCCCTGTCATTTCGAATGAGGAACGAATGAGAAATCCTGCTATTGTCTTATACCAAGATTATATCCCATTGTGGATTCAGGGTATTTATCAGTATTTCTTTCTTATTCCTGCTCCACTTCTTTAATTCCTTTTCTCTTTCTATAGCACTCCTGATTGTAGAAAAATGCTCATAGTAAATGAGATTGTAACAGAAATACCTTCCGGTAAAACTTTTTATACAGTCTCTGTTTGCTCTGTGTTCTGACAGTCTTCTTCTCAAATTATTGGTGACGCCTATATACAATACTGTTCTGCCTGGATTGGTGGTTATATATACATAATAGTTTTTCATCTCTGCTATTGAGAGACAAAACTGTATACAATTCCATAAATTATTTCTAAAAAATGAGAGGGTTCTGTATAATAGCAAGAACTCTCTCCGCCGGCTGGCTGATCGAGACGACGGTTGTCGAAAAGAAGCAGAACGTCTCTATCCCACCCGCCTGTCATTTCGACGAGGAACGAGGAGAAATCCTGCTGAGGATTATGAGGAATATCTAACAGGTAGTATACTAATCTAGCAAGATCTCTCCCTGCGCTCGAGATGACAGTTGTCGAAAAAGAGCAGCACGTTTTTTGTGTAAAGAAGAAACGAAGATTATCTTCTATCCTTCCGGGCAAATTTTTTGCGGACGATTTCACCGTCATAATACACTTCCGCCACATAGACGGCGGCATTCAGGTATCCGGTATTTACAGGTAAATTATTGTAACCTTTTACTCCGTTAAAATCCGTAGTATACAAAACTTTTCCCAGGATATCGATGAGGCGAATGGACACTTTTCCATCCTGTGGCAGCATGACTCCGAAGTTCACCGTTTCATACGCAGGGTTCGGATAGATATTCAATACATCAAACTGACCGACCCGTGTTTCTTTGCAGGTGCTGTTATTGTCTAGTTTGTCTTCGCGGGCATTGTTATTGATATTATCGATGTTCGCACAAATAACCGGCACAGAACTGTCATCCACCTTGATTTCAGCCGTGAAACTGTATACCACCGATTTGCCCGGCATCAGGCTGCCTGTCCAGTTTTCCCGTACCAATCCGCCGCCGCTCAGTTGCAGGCTTAAACCTAAGGAGGTAATCTCAATATTGCTGTTGTTGACAATTGTAACCTGTACCTTATAAAAATCACCGTTAGGGGTAAAGTTGATACTGGCCATAACGCCATCCAGATAGGCTTTGCCAACCAGAATATATTTCGTCAGTGAATCCGTACAGCCCCTGAAATCGGTAGCTATCAGGGTTATCGGATAAGTACCCAGCGAGGCATAGGAATGAGCAGGCGGATTGTATGTATTGACCAAAGGGCTGGCATCTCCGTAATCCCAGATATAACTGCCGCCCGACGGAGACTGATTGGAGTAGGATACCGTTTCGCCGGGCATTACATTGGCCGGTGTAAAGTTGAATTTGGGTTCCGGTAATGAAGAGATGGCAATGGAGCGCAACTTGGTACCTGTACAGCCGACGCTGTTGGTGGCGGTCAGCTGAACCATATAATTGCCCTGCACATTAAAGGTATATCTCGGATTTTGCTCGACAGAAGTGGTTTGTCCGGAGAAGAACCATTTCCAGGCGTTGACAGGCGTGCCGTCCGGCGTGGAGGAAATATCTGTAAACTGGATTTCTTTGCCTACACACTGTGATTGGGATACGTCAAAATCAACCAGAGGGAAGTCAAACACCTTCACCTGTTTTTCCGCTGTGTCCACGCATTGATTGGAAGAACGAACTGCCAGTTTTACAGTATAGATTCCGGGTGAGTTGTATACCTTCTGCGGGTTTTGAATGGCATTTTCAAAGGTACCGTCACCGAATTCCCAGCTCCAGGCGGTAAGCGTAGACGGCGGTGCTACGGTGGCCAGATAGCGAAGCGATAACGGGCTTCTCCCGCAAACGGAATCAAAAGAAAAATTCGATACCGGTGAAGGATAAACGGTGGCCGGCAATGTTACGGAATCCGAACAGTTATTGGAATTCGTTGCTATCAGTTTTATATTGTATTCACCCGGAGTGGCGAAAGAAAAAGAAGGGTTCTGTATGGATTGGATAACACCCAGATCATCAAAACCCCATCTCCAGTCTGTCATGGATGCGGCATTTGCGATACTTTGATCTACAAATGTCGTTGCATTACCCTCGCAGGAAAGCAGGTTATAGAAATAGGGTTCCGGATTCCTGTTGACTGTAAATGTCTTAAAGATGGAATCTGTACACCCGACATTGGTCGTGATTTTTAAAGAAGCAGTGGCAATACCCGGCGTAGAAAAAGTATTGATCGGGTTTGGAATGGTAGCAGTGGTATTATTGCTGAATGTCCATCTTCTGGTTTGTGTGGTATTTCCCGGAGGAACAAGAGAGGTGTCAGTAAATGAGACAGGCGCATCTTTACATGCATTAGATATGATGAAACCAGCCTTTGGTGCCTTCCGGCTATCGTGATATTGATAGATTTGTCAATTATACAACCAGAACTTGTTTTTCCATAGATATGATATATCCCCGAATTATAAACACTTATAAATTTGTCTGTAACACCTGTTGACCATAAAATGGAATCAAAAGCAGATGGTGCAGATAAAAATATTTTTTCGCCTTCACAAAGAGTTAAAGAATTATTTATACTTGGGGAAGGAGATAGAAATGGCTCATCTACAATAACATTTAAAGTGTCATAAATAAAACAGCTTTTTGAATCTGTAATTTTTACTATGTATTGACCGCTTTCGTTAAAAGTTTGAGTTTGGTTAGTACTATTATTACCCAACCATAAGACATTATAGCCTGTTGGCAAATTTAATGTATAAGAAAAAAGACTGCCCTTTGCAAATAAAAACACATGCATTATCCAGGTTTTTGTAAGTGCTAACTTTAAATATTGTTTGTGATGATTGGTTGAAAATATCCTTCACTTGTATTGTGTGAATTCCATTTGCTTTAAGCATGGTTGATTGATTAATACTATTATTGTCCCATAAATAATTTTTATACATAGGAGACGCTGAAATGTTAAATGAATCACAAAAACTACCATTAACTATTGTATCTTTTATAAGAACAGGTGGGGCATATTTGTATAATAAAAGATCCTCAGTAAGATTTCGGTTTTCATCAGAAAGAGCTCAGTAAATAACAAAACAGAAGCATAGTCACCGTTCCAAAATCGATTCAATACATATCTATGGAACTAAGGTGGTCAATACTCGTGTTGCCAGTTGTAACTAAAGATAAAAGAGTATAATCAACAGGCTTTGTCGGCGTTAACAGGTGTTTGAACTTTATTTTTATAACCCAAACCATTGCTTACTTTTAAACTTGCATAATTTGGAGAAATTAAATTCGACCCGGCATCACTAATAAAATCACTAGATAATGAATGACCCAAAACATTTGCATAATCCTGAG